>JAIRXI010000413.1 GCA_031268395.1 Tannerella sp.
AGCCCGCAATGACATACATGTCATAAGCAGACATAAAATCAAATTCTTCTTCATCTTGTGTTGTTTTTTTATTTTATATTAACGCCCTTCCCGAATGATACCGAAACCAGAACCGGGACAAGGTATTTGCCGCGGTAAAGATACAACGTTTTCCCTGCCGCGGCAACATACTTGCATTTTAACGATGAACGATGAACGATGCCCCGTTCATCGTTCATCGTTCATCGTTCATCATGTTCATCATTCGTTGTTCAATTTCCGTATCCCGGATTCTGAACCAGGTTGGCATTTATTTCCAACTCCCGGACCTGAAAAGCAAATATCAGCCGTTCCTGTGTCACGTTATACGCACCATCCAGGATCCATCCGTACAGGCTTTTCATTCGCTTGCCATGTTCCGTCATCACGCTGATGGCCTGTCCGGTACGAACCAGGTCTGTCCACCGGTGATTTTCGAAGGCCAGCTCGTGGCGCATTTCGTCGGACACGTTCTGTTTGGTAGCCGACGCGAGTGCAGGCAGTCCCGCCCGCTGCCTGACGGCATTGAGGTACGGAAGCGCTTCAGCCGTCGTCCCCTGCTCCACCAGACAGTCGGCCAGCAGCAACAGCGCCCCGCCATAGCGATACAGCGGGAAATTGTCGCCTGTCCGCAGGGCAAACGTATAGGGCGGATGGTAATACTTCTTCACAAAATACCTGTAGGCCTTTCCTTCCGGCAGCGTATATCCGAGCGGCTCGGCAAGGCGTTCAAAGAAGAACTGTTCTCCGTTCAGCGTTCCTTCGGCTACGGCAATGGAGGCCGAAAGGCGCAGGTCGCCCGCTTCATACGAATCGATCATTTCCTGCGTGGGGACGCTCCAGCCGCCCATGCCGCCGTAATTGTTGGCGTTCACTCCCATCAGCAGGTCGTTGTTGCTGCATTTCGGAATTTGCCTCCATGTCAGGTCGTTATGCTGTCCGCCGTCGCCGTCGAGGTATTGAATCTCAAAAATGGATTCCTTCCCGTTCTTGTTGTTCGGACTGTATACGTCGGCATAGTCCTCTTCCAGGGCATAGTTCATGCGCGTCACGTCGAGCAGATCCTGCTCCGCTTTGGCGTATTCACGGGCCGGCTTCGACATGCAGGCATACGCCCTCAATACCTTGGCCGCGCCCGCCGTTGCCCGTCCCGACTGCGGGAAAGTAGCGGCCACCGGTATCCCGAGCGTAATGGCTTCGCTTACGTCCGCGATGATTTGATCGTAGACTTCTTCGGCCGACGATTTCGCCACAAAGGCATCTTCCGCCGATGTCACCTCGTGCAGCATCAGCGGCACGCCGCCCCAGTGCGTCACCAGGTCGAAATAGAAAAATGCCCGCAGAAACAGCGCTTCCGCCTTTACTTTCGACTTTTCGGCGTCGGACAGTTCCGATGCATCGAGTCTGTCCAGAATTGTATTGGCACGCGCTATGCCGGCGTACACGCCGTTGTACCGGGACGAAATCTGCCGTCCGGTCGTTTCGTCATCCAAAAACTGGGGAGACTGCTCCATAGCTTCTACTGATCCTCTGTCGCCGGCATAATACGTGAAAAACGCATTGTCCGAACGCATTTCATCCATGCATAAACCATTGCCCGGCAGGGTTCGCAACTGCGCGTAAGCGCCCATCAGTGCCTGATCGAAATGGTCGGCAGTCCTGAAAAAAGTGCCGGAAGTGACGGATGTTTTCGGATAGAGTTCCAGAAAGTCGTCCGAACAGGCGCCGGATAAAACAAGCCCGGCTGCCATCATTAATACTGATATGATTCTTTTCATGTTGTTTTCGTTTTAAAATTTTACATTTAATCCCACACTGAACACTTTGGCTACGGGGTACCCGAACCAGTCCACGCCCTGTTGCAATCCATTGGAGCCGTTGAGGCTGACTTCCGGATTCTGACCGTAATATCCGGTCAGCGTCAGTAAATTCTGACCGCTGGCGTATACGCGCAATCCCTTGAAAACCGAATTGGGCTTGACCGGAAGCGTATATCCGACCGTTACATTCTTTACCATCAGGTAAGACCCGTTGTGAATATACCGCGTACTTACGTAGCGGAATGGTTCCATCGTTCCCGTCAGGGTACGCGGATAGATGCCATTTCCCGGATTTTCTTCCGAACGCCAGCGATTGGCGACGTCTTTCCGGATATTAAATACACCTTCTATGACTTCGGTCCATTGCATACTTCCATCCAGTATATCTCCCCCCACGGCGCCCGACATCACAATACTTGCATCAAAATTTTTCCAGGCAAATTCATTCGTGATCCCGTAGACAAAATCGGGATTCGGGTCGCCGATAAAGGTTTTATCGTCCTGATTAATGATCCCGTTCCCGTCCAGGTCTTTATACCTGACCGTACCCACATTGGAGGATGGCAGTTTCGGCCCGGCCTCATATTCGGCCTGGGTCATAAATATACCGTCGAAAATGTATCCGTAAAACAAGCCCAGCGGTTTTCCCACGGCCGTTCGATTGTCGTTTCCCGTAGCGCCGGTAATATCGCCGTATCCACCGATTGGTGTATCATTGGTACCGAGTTTCACAGCCTTGTTACGATTGAAAGTGATATTGAGATTCGTATTCCATTTCAGTTCGCCGACTAAGTTTTTCGATTCAATGCCAAATTCATGTCCCCAGAAACGAAACTCGCCGATATTGGAACGGATACTGCTGAATCCGGTCTGAGTCGGAATATCAATACTGTAAAGCAATCCGTCGGTTGTCTTCCGGTAATAGTCGTAAACAAAGAAAATCCGGTCGTTGAACAGTCCCAGTTCCAGTCCGAGGTCATACTGTTCGGTGGTTTCCCATGTCAGGTCTTCGTTTCCGATACGGCTCAGCGTACGGCCTGCCGAGATGGAGCCGTTGGTGACATAGTTCGCCGTACCCGCTTCCGGTATCCACTCGTAGTTGCCTATATTATAGTTTCCAACTTTTCCGTAGCTTCCGCGGATTTTCAGGTGGCTCAGCCGGTCGATATCCGACAGAAAAGCTTCGTCCGAGGCAATCCAGCCCGCCGAGAAGGACGGGAAATTGGCATATTTGCGGTTGGGGCCGAAGCGGGAACATCCGTCGCGGCGGAGCGTGGCCGACAGCAGGTATTTGCCTGCGAAGTCATAGTTCAGGCGCGCCAGGTAGGAGATGAGGGACATTTCCCAGACGGAACCCGTACCTACCCTGCTGGCGGCTGCATTGATCCAGGAGACTTCGTCGTCGGGATAGTTTACAGCCGAAATGCTGGTCGATTCGTCGCCGATTTTCTGGGTAGTATATCCCAGCAGCGCGTCCACATGATGCTTTTCGGCAAACGTCCGGTCGAAGCTCAGGGTGTTTTCCACCAGCCAGTTCACGTTTTTCTCCGTATCATACCGTCCCGAAGCGGGATTGGGAGGCACTCCCCACAGGCCCGCCGGACATACGTCGGACGGAAGCCACTCGCGATAGGTGCGGTTATAAAGTTCGATGTTCCCGCTGATACGGTATTTCAATCCGTCGATGATTTTGACCTCTCCGAAGACATTGTTTCGCGAGATCATACGCGCCTCGGGATGTTCCTGTTTCTTCAACATCAAATAAAAATTCGGCATGGCGAGCATGCCCGGCTGGGCAAAGGAAATCGGGTACGTCCCGTCGTCATTCATGTATTTCAACTGCGGATCCATCAAAAAAGACCGGACAAAATAGGAATCGTAGTGTCCGTTTTCCAGACTTCCGCCGAGGCTTTGCGTGAGATAGGAGGCCGAAAGATTCAGTCCGAAGGTGATGCGTTCGTTGGGCGTGAACAGGTTGTTTGCCCTTGCGGAAAACCGGTCGGCATAGGTGCTCATCAGCACACCCTCCGTCCGGTTGTAATTGACATTGACCGACGACCGGACTTTGTCTGTGCCCGAAGTCAGCGAGAGGTTATAATTCTGCGTCATGCCCGTTTGCAGCAGCAGTCTGTACCAGTCCGTTCCATCCTGTACGCTTGCGGGATTGGCCCAGACGTCGGGTACGCCGCCGGTGTAGCCTTCGTATCGGGCGGCGTCTTCATACGTTTCTTTCTTGAACTGGGCAAATTCCTGCGCATTCATAAAATCCGGACGGCCCTTTTCGCCGACTTTCTCCCATCCGACATTGGTACTGAACTCAATCTGCGTTTTACCCGCTTTTGCCGATTTGGTCGTCACCAGGATCACGCCGTTGGCTGCCCTCGAGCCGTAAAGTCCGGCTGAGGCCGCGTCTTTCAGGATCGAGATCGTTTCGATTTCGTCGGGGCTGAGCGTCTCAAGTCCGTTATAAACAGGAAAGCCGTCCACCACAATGAGCGGCGAGTTGCCGCCATTGGCGGATGCCTGCCCGCGGACGCGGATATTCAAACCCCGATTCGGTGCGCCGTTGGCCTGATTAATCTGTACGCCGGCAAATTTGCCCTGCAACTTCTGCCCGATGTTCTGCGCCGGCATGTCCGTCAGTTCGTCCGTGTTCAGCTTGCTCATGGCGCCCGTCAGCGACCGCACCTTCTGCGTACCGTAGGCCACTACCACCACTTCGTCCAGCGCCTGTGCGCTTTCCTTCAGCACAATTTGGATCCGGGTCTGCGTCCCGACGGCCATTTCCTGGGTGGCATAGCCAAGGTAGGAAATTTG
>JAIRXI010000419.1 GCA_031268395.1 Tannerella sp.
CACATTGTCCCAAATCCTGAAAAAACCATTCATCGTTCATCATTCATCGTTCATCGTTCATGAAGGTCCGTCTCATGCCGGGACGGGCTGTTTTGTGCCGGCAGGGCCTCTTCCGGACACGACGGGAAAGCGTCTAATAGACATGTTGGGATTATGCCAGGCGCAAAACCGTCCGATTTGCCCTTGGACAGGCAAATATCATCTGTTGAAATTTGGAGGGGAATTTATTTCGCTTATTCCAAAATCCATTGTAATTTTGTCCCTTCAATTTATTTTTTACACCACATGTTAGACAAACAAATTCAGGAATATCTGTCATTCGACGACGAAGCGCGGGGCATCATCCATCGCCTTGCCATGACTCGTTCTCCAATGAACCTCAATGAAATTTGCTGGTCGTTCGGGGACATAAGAACCGTCGACAAGGCAAAAATACAGTCGGTGATCGATTGCGGGATTAAAGCCGGGCTGATCCGGAGTGACCCTTTCTCCAAAGGGTATATCCTCAACGGCTCCATACTCGTCTGGATCTTTCCGCTGATTCCGCAGGATGTGTTCGATAAAAAAGTCAACACACCCTATTACGGCTATCATGTCAGCCGTAACCACTCCTATCTGCTGGAATATCTGAAGGCGCTGTGCCATGCTCCGGAGCGCCTGCCGACAGCCGAAAAAGATCTTTTGCAGCACGACAGGGCGCAGGTAGAGAATCTGGTGTATATCTTTTCGCAGCCGGCATACGATGCCGTCATTCCGCGCCTCTCCGACACGATTGCCGGGATGGTTTACACACACACCCTGCACGAAACCGTATCCAATCTGGAGTCTTTCGCGTCGCTGGAGCGACTGGACGAGAAATTGAAGCATTGCAACTCCGTCGATATCGTTCGCTGTCGGGCCGAAATGGCCATCATTCAGGGCGACTTCAAACGGGCACAGCAAATATCGCTTCTCTGCGAAGACGAGCCGGTCGCCAGTTTTTCGCAGGCCATCTGCTCCTTTATTGAAGGCCGGACAAGTCAGGCGCTGGTCTGGTTTGAAAAAGGATTGCGAAAACAGCGTCGCGAACACAAAAACACGCACCTTCCGGCAATGTCCGAGGCGGCCCTGTTCTTCGTCGCGGCCTGGCTCTCGAAAGAGCAGGAAAAATATACTCCGGTGTTCCGGAAGATTGCCGAAGAACCGGTCGTTACGCCACCCGTTTCTTCTACTTACCTGCATTTTAAACAGACGTGCGAATACCGGGTCGAAACGGCGGAAAAGGCGGCCAAGATGATCTCCCGTGTCCGGCAATTGATCCCCGCCACTCACGAGCCTGAACAGTTGTTATGGATGGCGGTCACACTGGGTTTTGCCGGAAAGACCCCCGTCTATCGGGAACGGAGTTACGAGCTGGAGCGAAAAATGCGGAAAGCCATTGAAGACAGGTATTACGTCATCGCCTACGAGATCGCCTGGCTTTTGACGCAATGGATCCGTACGCCCGAGAGCAGCCAGATCTGCGAAGAACTGGGCGCCAGACTGGGCTATGCGCCGCTGCTTTCACACATCAAGCCCCTGGAAGACTGGGAAAGGCAACTGAATGCGTATCTCTCACTGGAAGCCGTGCAGTCGGTCATTCGCAGGGAGACCCGCAACGGAAATGCCCGTTTAGCCTACCGCTTCCATTTCGACAGCCTCCGCGTCTATCCCATCCTGCAAACGTGCAATACAAAGGGCGAGTGGACGCCGGGCAAGAATGTCGCAATAGCGAATTTTGTCGAGGGGAAAGTGGACTGCATGACCGAACAGGACCGGCGCATTGCCGCCACCGAAAACAAATATTCGTATGCGCTGGGCCGCAACGCCATTTTTGAAATGATAGGACATCCCTGCGTGTTTCTTGAAGAGAGCAACATCCATGTCGAACTGATTGCCGCGCAACCGATACTCAGCGTCGTCAAGTTGATGCGAGACAGCTACAGGATCGAATGTGACATTCCCTATCCGCGCGAAGGGGTCTCTGTCATAAAAGAAACAAATACGCGCTACAAGGTGTACAACCTCAACAAATTCCAGTACGAAATCCTCCAGGCCGTGTCGAACTGCCGGCCGGTACCCGAACAGGGATACGGGAAACTGCTGCAAATACTGAAGCATTTCAGCGCCCACATGCAGGTGCAGTCCGACCTGGATCTGGGCGGAATCACCGGTCAGTTGCGGCAGGTTGACGCCGATTCGCGCATCCGTGTGCAGTTGTTGCCGCTGGGCGACGGCCTGAAAGCCGAAGTGTTTGTCAAGCCTTTCGGTGCACACCCGCCCTACTGCAAACCGGGACGCGGCGGAAAGACCCTGATCGCAACCGAAAACAACGAACGTCTGCAAGTGACCCGCGACCTCCTGGGAGAAAAGGCAAACAGCGATCTCCTGATCGCCGACATCCGGGCGATCAGGAATGTCAATACCCTCCGTCCGGTTTCCGACAGTCTGCTGATGACCTTCAACAATCCGCTCGACTCGCTCGAACTGCTTGATGTGCTGAAGCGCCACCAGGACATTGCCGTCGTGGAATGGCCCGAAGGCGAGCGATTCAGAATACGCCGGAGAGTCAAGTCCGGCGACCTCCGCCTGCGCATCAAGAGCAATGTCAACTGGTTTGAACTGGACGGTGAGCTGAAAGTGGAGGAGAATATGGTGCTGTCGCTTAAAAGTCTGCTCGAACTGGTACGGCTCGGTCGCGGACGTTTTGTGGAACTGGGGGAAGGGGAATTTCTCGCGCTCAGCGAACAGCTCCAGAGCCGCCTGTCCGAACTGGAGGGTCTGGTGTCGGAATCGGGAAACGGCGTTGTTCTCAACCGTTTTGCCTCGGCGTCGGTGGCAAATGCGTTCGACGAATTTGAAAACCTGGAGGCAGACAGGGCATGGCTCGACTTCCGCAAGCGTCTGGAAACGGCACAACTGTCGGATGCCGCCGTCCCGCCGCTGCTGCAAACGGAATTGCGCCCCTATCAGACGGCCGGTTTTCAATGGATGATACGCCTGTCGGAATGGGGCGCCGGCGCCTGTCTGGCCGACGACATGGGGCTGGGCAAAACCGTGCAGGCCATTGCCGTCCTGCTGCACCGCATGCAGACGGGTCCGGCGCTGGTCGTGGCGCCCGTCTCGGTGATACAGAACTGGGTCAGCGAAGTCAATCGCTTTGCGCCTGCACTTCAGGTCAAGACGCTGAACGACGGCGGCGACCGTGCCGCCACGCTGGCCTCCCTGGAAGCCGGCGACCTGCTTGTCACCTCCTATGGCCTGCTGCTGTCCGAAGAAGAAGCGCTCACGGCGAAACACTGGGCGACCGTGATGCTGGACGAGGCCCACGTCATCAAGAACTACAATACCAAAACATCGAAAGCCGCGATGACCCTGCAGGCCGATTTCCGCGCCATACTGACCGGCACTCCGCTGCAAAACCATCTGGGCGAGATGTGGAACCTGTTTCAGTTCATTAATCCGGGACTGCTCGGCAATCTGTCCCGGTTCACCGAAACATTTGTCCGGCCCACTGACGAACGCACCCGCGAACGCCTCAAGAAACTGATCACGCCCTTTATCCTGCGGCGTACCAAAACGGCTGTACTCAAGGAACTGCCGCCCAAAACGGAAATCGTCTGGAAAATCACGCTCAGCGACGAAGAAATGGCGTTTTACGAAACATTGCGCCGCAAGGCGATCGAGTCGCTGGAGAGCGACGACAGTCCGCAGGGCGCCAAACACATAAAAGTCCTGGCCGAAATCACCCGCCTGCGACAGGCGTGCTGTCATCCGGCGCTGGTCTCCCCCGAAATAGGGATTGAATCCACCAAGCTGTCTACCTTCCTCGAAATTGCTTCCGACCTGAAAGAGAACGGTCATCGCGCGCTGGTGTTCAGCCAGTTTGTGACTCATCTGACCATTGTGCGCAACGCGCTGGACGGCGCCGGCTTCAGTTACCGCTACCTGGACGGTTCCACCCCGCCGATAAAACGCCTCACCGAGGTGCGCAGCTTTCAGGGTGGAGCGGGCGACTTCTTCCTGATCAGCCTCAGAGCCGGAGGGCTGGGACTCAACCTGACATCGGCCGATTATGTCATACACCTTGACCCGTGGTGGAACCCGGCCATCGAAGATCAGGCATCCGACCGGGCCTACCGCATCGGGCAACTCCAGCCGGTGACGGTGTACCGCTTAGTGGCCAAACAGACCATCGAAGAGAAAATCATCCAGCTGCACGGCACAAAGCGCGACCTGGCCGATTCGCTGCTTGCAGGAAGCGACCGTTCGGCCAAACTGTCTATCAACGAACTGATGGAACTGATCAGGGAAAGGTGAGACGGGAGTGCGTCATCTGCACGCAATTGACGCACCCCCGTTTGTCTATTCATCGACAAAAGCCATTCGCCTGCTGATGTATTTCCCGATAATGTCAAACTCCAGATTTACGACCGTCCCTTTCCTGATCAGGCCGAAATTGGTGTGATCGTGCGTGTAGGGTATGATTGCCACGTCGAAGCAGTCGTTCCGGGAGTTGCAAACCGTCAGGCTGACTCCGTTTACGCAGACCGACCCTTTTTCGACGGTCATGTATCCCTGCAATGCCTCGCGGCGGTCGAAGTCGTAGGCAAAGGAATAATACCAGCTGCCGTCCGCTTCCCGGACATCCGTGCAGACGGCCGTCCGGTCGACATGCCCCTGCACGAGGTGCCCGTCCAGGCGACCGTTCATCGACATGCTGCGTTCCAGGTTCACCCGGTCGCCCACTTGCAGCAGGCCGAGGTTGGAACGCTCCAGCGTTTCCCTGACGGCCGTCACCGTGTAGGCTTCCCGCGTTTTTTCCACCACGGTCAGACATACGCCGTTATGGGAAATGCTCTGATCGATTTTCAACTCGTCCGCGAACGAACATTGCAGCGTCAGCCGGACATTTCCCCTGTCCGGTTCGACGGCAACTACGGTAGCGGCTTCTTCTACAATTCCGGAAAACATGCGCGCCTTATTTTTGCTGTTCCAGTTGCAATGTGACGGTCGGAGCGTTGCATACTTCCGGCGGACCGAAATACTGGATCGGGCCGGGATAGACGTAGTCCGTCGTGCAGGCCCAGGCGTCGCGACAGGCGGCAAAGGTCTTGAACGGAGCGCTGTCCAGTTTGACCAGCGCCTTTTGGATGACGGGTTTTCGCTCGCCATTGCGCTTTTCCATGTTCATCATCATCGTGATCGGAACGCCGCCTGCGATCCACTGGTCGGCCGGCGCCGTGGTATTGCGGACGGAAGCCATGTAGCCCGTCTCTCCTGCCTGGATCAGACATGCAGCCGTGTAGCCCAGCGAGTAGCAATAGTCGGCGTCATAGTTCGACGGGGCGGCGCAACGGCCTTCGTAACCGAAGAAGTGTACCTGGGGCGAGAATTTGCCCGTGTACCTGCCGGCCTTCTTCCATTTGTCCAGCCGGCGACCGACCAGTTCGGCCAGCAGTTTTTCGGTTTCTATCAGCGAAACCTGCACGTTCCCGTGCGCATCACGATCCAGCGTCAACTGGCGGGCTACATTTTCCGGCAGGTCGGTATACAGTTTCCTGCTTTCTTCCGTCAGTTTGTCGAGGATGAAAGCCCGCTGTTTCTTTCCGGTCAGGCGCTTTTTCGATTCTTCTTTTTTGCTGGCCAGCAGGTCGTTCAGTTCGTCGATCAGCCGCTTCATGGCCGGGATAAATTCGATCAGCCCTTCGGGGATCAGTACCGTCCCGAAGTTGTTTCCGTCGGCGGCGCGTCTGGCAATGACGGTCGCGATCCGGTCTACAATGCCGTCCAGTGTTTCGTTTCCGGCTTCCACTTCTTCCGAGATGATACAGACATTCGGATGCGTTTGCAGGGCACATTCCAGGGCAATATGCGAGGCCGAACGCCCCATCAGCTTGATGAAATGCCAGTATTTGCGCGCCGAGTTGCAGTCGCGCTGGATGTTGCCGATCAGTTCCGAGTAGACTTTGCAGGCCGTGTCGAAGCCAAACGAAGTTTCGATCTGTTCGTTTTTCAGGTCGCCGTCGATGGTTTTCGGGCATCCGATAACCTGTACGCGATGTTTTGTCGTCCGGTAATATTCGGCCAGTATGCACGCGTTGGTGTTGGAGTCGTCGCCGCCGATGATCACCAGCGCTTCAATCCCCTGCTTGTCAAGGAACGCCAGTCCCTGGTCGAAATGGTCTTTCGTTTCCAGTTTCGTGCGGTCGGAGCCGATGATGTCGAACCCGCCCGTGTTGCGGTATTCCCTGACGAGTTTGGCGGTCAGTTTGATGGCATTGTGGTTGAGCAGTCCACCGGGTCCCAGAATGAACCCGAACAGGCGGGAACGCTTGTTGATGGCCTTCAGGCCGTCGAACAGCCCGGCAATCACGTTATGTCCGCCCGGCGCCTGTCCGCCCGACAGGATGACGCCTACTTTGACCGGCGGCGACGAAACGGGCGTGTCGTTTCTTTCAAATGTAATGACCGGCATCCCGTATGTGCCCGGGAATTTGGCTTCGATTTCATCCTGATGAGCTATTGAGCAGGTTTTTTTGCCCTTGACCGCCTGTACGGGGCCTTTCAATGCAGCAGGCAACTTCGGGTGATAGCGTGCCCGTGCAATCTGCAATGCGCTTTTTGTTATTTTCTTTTCCATTCTAATGAAGATAAATTGATCTGTTATTCAAAAACAGGTGCAAATATCGGATTTTTTTTCGAAATCGCCGCATCCCGGATGCCATCGGGTGCATTTGTCCCTCCGGATAAAACATTCTCGACTTGAAGATGCGACAATTATATACAGCCCTTTGCATCGTTGCCGGCCGCAACCGTGCGGGAAGCCTCTTGCCGTATGCGAGGCTTCCCGGCTGCGGTTCGGGCGGTTTTCAGCGGACGGCGATCTTCTTCACCGTCCCGCCGACATGTACGATATACATTCCCTGCGGAAGCGGAAGAACCGTTTCGCCTGCGCCGACCGTCTGCCGCCGGACAAGGGATCCTGTCATGGTATGGACAGTCAGCTCAAGGGGCTGCGGCGTGCGGACGTGCAGTGCACCGCCGTAACTCCATGCTTCCGCGCCGGTTTCGACGCCGGGCGTCCCGCTGCTCTCCGAATAATAGTAGAGGGTGTATTCCTCCGGCGACCAGTCCGTACCGGTATCGTACCACTTATCTATTTTAGAATTCAGTATCCTCCCTTCCGAATCGTATGCTGCGGAATATTTTTGCGCAGTAAATTCATCCGACCAGACCCAACTGGGATTAGTCGGCACAGTGAACCGATGGTCTTCAAAGAAAGTCAGGTTTCCACCGGCATCGTATGCATATATGCTGGAATAATAAAG
>JAIRXI010000077.1 GCA_031268395.1 Tannerella sp.
AGCAATCGCCGAAACGGGAAGCCCGAAGCAATCCGTGCCCGATTTGGCGATTGCTTCGTTCCTCGCAATGACGGCGCACGGCGCGCTATCCTGCAATAACGGGCACAGGCATGAAAAACGACATGTTGAAATGCACCCATGGGTGACCCGTCATTTGTTCCGATGGGGAAAATGATGTAATTTTGCACTTTCGGCAACAGGAAGGTTTGCCTGTTGCTTTCTGGTACAAAAAAAAGTTGTATGAAGACGTTGTCAATTCAATGTGCGGCGGCCATCCTGATCGCCGTCATGATGCAGGGGCTGCGGCCGGACTGTTTGGCGCAAACATTTCCCGAATTGCGGGTGGTGCAGTTGTGTGGCCCGCAGTTCGGTTTTGAGGAAGATGGCTTTGAGGCCGGGATTGCGCGGCAGGAAAAGGCAGTCCGGCAACTCAACGCACTGGCGCCGGACATGACGACCGGCGCTTCGATCGGGAATTTATCGCATTACAATCAATAATCATTTTAAAATATGGAAACAATGAAGAAAAACGTATTATGTTTTCTGGTGGGTGTCCTTGTGCTTATGTCCTCGTGCAGCGAAGACATACGACTGTATGTGTCACCCGCCGGCAACGATGCCGGCGCAGGAACGGCAAGTGAACCGCTGCAAACGCTGGAAGGCGCGCGCAGGGCTGTGCGCGGCGCACGGGCGGCGCATCCCGGGAAAAGGGTGACCGTGTATTTTGGCGGCGGCATCTATCCGCTGGAACAGACCGTCCGGCTGACGGCCGAAGATTCCGGCAGTGAACGGGCGCCGGTCACCTACCGGGCGGCAGAGGGCGAAATACCCGTCTTTACGGGTGGCAAACCTCTCGCGCAGTGGAGTGTGCCGGAAGATGCGCGGACTCTGGAGAGACTTGCTCCTTCGATACGCGACAGTGTGTATGTGACTGACCTTGCGGCGGCCGGCATTACCGGATTCGGCGATCCGACCGACACCGGCAAACGCCCGGAACTGGTGTGCAACGGCCGCTTTCAGACGCTGGCCCGCTGGCCCGACGGGGGGTTCGTCCGGGCGGGCCTGGCAAAGGGCGCAACCGTATTGCCGGAAACGTATATCAAGGAGCACGGCACAAAGGAAGGCGTATTCGAATATGCGGACGCCCGCCAGAACCGCTGGACGCAGGAGGAAGATGCCCGTCTGGGCGGCTACTGGTACTGGGACTGGAAGGATGAATATCAGAGAGTGGCGCGCCTGGATACGGGCACGCGCACCGTCCATGTCGCCGAACCCTATCACTCATCCGGTTACAGGGACAGCCTGCGCTATTTCGGGCTGAACCTGTTCTGCGAACTCGACCGGCCGGGCGAGTGGTACCTGAACCGTTCCACCGGCCTGCTCTACTGGTATCCGCCGGAGGGCGTCGATCCGGCCGCGGCGGAGGTCAGCCTGACCTGTTTCAGCGATTCGTTCATGGTGGACATCCACGACTGCGCATACGTCACGTTCGAGGGATTGACGTTCCGGGAAGGACGCGGCTCGGCCGTCCGGATAACGGACGGCACGCATAACCTGCTTTCGGACTGCCGCCTCGAACGGTTCGGAGTAGACGGCGTCCAGATCGAGGGCGGCACGCACCACGGCGCCACCGGCTGCTACCTCTCTTCCTTCGGCCACGGCGGATTCAAGATTGCCGGCGGTGACCGCAAAACGCTTACTCCATGCGACCATTTCGTGGACCACACCGTGGTGGAAGATTTTTCCATTTTAAAGCGCACCTATGAACCGGCGGTTTTTCTGGAAGGCTGCGGCGCCCGGATAGCGCACAACCGCTTCCGCAATTCGTCTTCATCGGCCATGCGGCTGGAAGGGAATGATTTCGTGATTGAGTACAACGAAGTCAGCCGGGTGGTCAGCGAGTCGGACGATCAGGGCGGCATCGACATGTGGAATAATCCGTCGTACCGGGGCGTGGTGATTCGCTACAACCGCTGGTCGGACATTACCGGCGGCACACGGCATGGAGCCGCCGGGATCCGCTTCGACGACATGATATCCGGCCTGCTGGTCTATGGGAACCTGTTCGAGCGATGCGGCGCGGCGGAATTTGGCGGCGTGCAGATTCATGGCGGGAAGGACAACCGCGTGGAAAACAACGTTTTTTATCAGTGCCGCTTTGCCGTCAGCTTCACCCCCTGGGGCGAAGAACGCTGGCTGAAGGCACTGGACAGCGAATACATCCGGAAGAAGATATATCAGGACGTCGACATCCGTTCCGACGTATACCTGCAGAAATATCCCGAACTCCGAGACATCCGCCTCAACCCCGACGTGAACACCGTCACGGACAATCTGGTCATTTCCTGTACGGAACTGTTCCGGAAGCCGGGAAACAACCGGATCGACCGCAACACGGCGCTGCTGGATACCGGAGAAAAGGGCATTGATGCCTTCTGTACGCCGGAAGAACTGGCAACATACGGCCTGCAGCCGATTCTGGTCGCAGAAATCGGCCCGAAGAAAAACCGGTGGACGGTGCAGGACGACGCACACGCCTCCCGCCCGTAGCGGAAGGATCCCCCGGACCGCTTCGGAAACAGCCCCGCCGCCTGCGATGAATATCCCTGTCGCCGGCAGCGGGGCTTTTCCATTCAAAAGACACTTGACTGTGGGTGAAAAGCAACTGTCTTTTGCCGAAAGACAGTTGCTTATTGTTCCCCCG
>JAIRXI010000100.1 GCA_031268395.1 Tannerella sp.
TCTGCCCGCCATAATCACAGTCCTTTTACGAAAAATACGACCCCCGCTACCGAATAATCGGACGGGAAATATTCCTGAAAGAAATCCGTCCGCATCTTCACTGATATTTTAACAACTAATTCAAATCTCAACATGCTGAAAAAAACAAGAACAATAACTGCCATACTCCTTTTTACGCTGATAACGCTCGTCTTCTTCGACTTTACTAAAACGCTGCATCCATGGTTTGGCTGGCTGGCAAAAGTCCAGTTCGTGCCGGCCATGCTTGCCGTGAACGTAATTACGCTTCTTCTCCTGGCCTTAATCACGCTACTGTTCGGGCGCATCTACTGTTCGGTGATTTGTCCCCTGGGGACTATTCAGGACGGCATATCGAACCTTTCGGGACGGCGCAGGGGGAAGAAAAGCCGTTTCCGCTATTCGGCCGCCAAGTCATGGATGCGTTACGGGGCGCTCGCCCTGTTCATCGCAGCCATCGTGGCCGGAATCAGTTCCGTCGTGTCGCTGCTCGACCCTTACGCAGCCTACGGGCGGATAGCCTCGAACCTCCTCGCGCCCTTGTACCGGCTGGGCAACAACCTGCTGGCATGGTTTGCCGAGAGAACCGGCAGTTATGCGTTCTATCCGACGGACGTGTGGATAAAAGGCCTTATTACGTTCGGCGTGGCAGTCGTCACGCTGACTGCCGTCGGCATCCTCGCCTGGCGGAACGGCCGCACTTACTGCAACACTATCTGTCCGGTCGGAACGGCGCTCGGCTTCCTGTCGCGCTTTTCGCTCTTCCGGCTCGTTCTCGACGCCGAAAAGTGTACGAAATGCAAACGCTGCGAAAGGAGTTGCAAAGCGTCCTGCATAGACGCGGAAAACGGGACGGTCGATTACAGCCGCTGCGTAAACTGCTTCAACTGCATGGAGAAATGTAACTTAGGCGCCCTGAAGTATGTTCCCGTGAGAATGGCAGGGCGCAGGCCGGCAAAACCGGCGGACAGTTCCACCGATGGAGAAATGTCGCGTCGCAGCCTGTTGACGATTGTCGGGACGTTCGCCGTGGCCCGTACCGTCCGGGCGCAACAGTTGCTGCACGTCGACGGAGGACTTGCCGAAATAGAAGACAAAAAAGCGCCGTCCCGCAAGACGCCGCTGGCCCCGCCCGGAGCGCAGGGTCTCAAGAACATGAAGACCCGCTGTACGGCCTGCCAGCTGTGCGTTTCGGCCTGCCCGAACAACGTCCTGCGCCCGTCTGGCCGACTCGTGACATTCATGCAGCCGGAGATGTCTTACGAACGCGGATACTGCCGCCCGGAATGTACGGAATGTTCGCAAGTCTGTCCCGCCGGAGCGATAAAACCCGTCACCGCGGCCGACAGGACGGGCATATCCGTCGGACATGCGGTATGGCTCAAGAACAACTGCGTCGTAAATACGGACGAGGTGCAATGTTCCAACTGCGAACGGCACTGTCCGGCGAAAGCTATTACGCTGATAGACCTCAATCCCGGCGTCAAAAACTCGCTGAAAATCCCCGTGGTCGACGATGCGCTCTGCACCGGTTGCGGCGCCTGCGAATATTTGTGTCCCGTGCGGCCGTTCAGTGCAATGTACGTGGAAGGCAATGTAAGACATCATTCGGTTTAAAAACGGAAAAAAAAGATGATACGGAAAAAGAAAAATATAAACCGCCGCGACTTCCTGAAAGTCGGAGGAGCGGGCGCCGTGGCCGTAACCGCGGCCATGACAGGATGCAAGTCCGGCGACAGGACGGCCTCCGAAGGAAGTTTCCCGGGCGAAGTCCCGACGGACAAAATGACCTACCGCACGAATCGCAATACGGGCGACGTCGTGTCGATACTCGGTTACGGCTGCATGCGCTGGCCGTTGAGACAGAAATCCGACGGCAACGACGAGGAGGTCGACCAAGATGCGGTGAACGAATTGGTGGATTATGCCATCGCTCATGGCGTCAATTATTTCGATACGGCACCGGTATACGTGAGGGGCTGGTCGGAAACGGCCACCGGGATTGCCCTCAAACGCCATCCCCGCGACAGTTTCTTCATTGCGACAAAGGCATCCAACCAGCGCGGCCACAATACCCGCGAGGGTGGAATAGCCATGTACGAAAGGTCTATGCGCGAACTCCAGGTCGATTATCTGGACTACTACCTGCTGCATAACATAGGTGCAAGCCTTGAAGAATTCAACAGCAGGTTTATCAATACCGGACTGCTCGACTATTTCCTCCGGGAACGTGAAGCCGGCCGCATCCGCAACCTGGGCTGGTCGTTTCACGGCGACGTCAGGGTTTTCGACTACATACTCGCCATGGATGTACACTGGGATTTCTGCCAGATACAGCTCAATTATCAGGATTGGCAGCATGCCGAGGCGCCCAGGAACGTCAATGCGGAATACCTCTACGCCGAGCTGCTGAAGAAAAACATTCCCGCCGTCATCATGGAACCGCTGCTCGGCGGACGTCTGGCACGCGTACCCGTACAGGCGCTCACCCTGATGAAAGAACGCCGGCCGGATGATACTGCCGCGCAATGGTCATTCCGCTATGCCGGTACGCCGGAGAACGTGTTGACCGTACTGAGCGGCATGGTCTACATGGAACATCTGCAGGAAAATATCCGCACCTATTCACCTCTTGTGCCGCTCGGCGAACAGGATTATGAAATGCTGGAACAGGTTACGGAGATATTAGTCGATTCGGACTACATCCAGTGCACCGAATGTCAGTACTGCATGCCATGCCCCTACGGACTTGACATACCGGGCGTCTTCGGGCATTACAACCGCTGTGTCAGCGCCGGACAGATACTGAAAAACTCGAACGACGAAAACTATCGCAAGGCACGCCGCGAATTTCTAATCGGCTACGACCGCAGCGTGCCGAAACTGCGTCAGGCCGCTCACTGCACCGAATGTAACCAGTGCCTCCCAAAATGCCCTCAAAGAGTAAGTATCACGAAGGAAATGCGCCGCGTCGACCAATATGCGGAACA
>JAIRXI010000227.1 GCA_031268395.1 Tannerella sp.
CTGCGGGCGGGGTATTTCGGCCCTGCGTTTCAGGGCCAGCGGTGTGGTGTGAGCGGTTATGTCCGGAGCCTGCGATACCGTTTCGTGGCAACCGGTGCAGCTCCTGACTTCTCCCGGCATGTAGTTCACATACGTCCGCTCGGTCTGGAGCGCACGGTAGCCGGAATCCAGCGCCTGCAGGAAGATATTCTTTTCCGCAGGAACCAGGAAACGGGCCGAACCGTCCGGCTCCACCGTCACCACGCCATGCTGAATTTTCAGGCCCAGGTGGGTGTCTTTGGTGACGACGGCGTGCTGCTGGTCATATTCGTCCTGCATGTAATTCGGCTGGTAAAACCGCCGGGCGCCCCAGGGACGCGGCACCTGTTCGAGCACCCGCAGGTATTTCACCGAACCGTGTGCCACGTTCGCCAGCCCCCTGTACACGTCGGTCACGATACACTCCGCCAGCTGCCTGCCGGCCAGTTCCTCATTTACCCGGGAGGGGATAACGGGCGGCACTTCACGCGCAGTCAGCGGCACCGGACGGAAACAGGAAATGTTTGTTGCGGAATAAATGGGCGTCACCTTCCCGCCTTCCTCCAGGAAATAGAGCTGGTATGCTCCGGCATCGCTCCACTCCGGGCCGGACGGCTTGTGCGAAACCAGGTATTCGGAGCGCGAAAGAGGGTAGCTTTCCCGGAACAGCGGCCCGTGTCCGTTTCTGTCCTTCGTCCATTTAGTGCTGTCGTCCGGGTCGCGGAATGCAAATCCCCATTCTTCGCGGACATCCGTCTGCGGCGTGATACAGGTCATGGGTGCGCGGGTGCGTATGTCGCCGTTTGTGTGGACGCGCACGATCGTGCCCACACAGTTGTGCGGACAGCAGTGGGGCGTCCCGGTAAACACATATTCGTTGGGCGCTCCGGGAATGGGACGCGCCATGATCATTGTAGTCGGAAAGTCGACGTCGTTGCCGTACACTTCCATGGAGTTGGAGCCGTCGGGGTTCATCGCCCAGAGGCATTTCACAGATACGGCGCCCTTGTCGATGTATTCCCAGCGGGTATACAGGATGCGTCCGTCGGGCAGCACGGCGGGCGTGTTTTCCGAGACCGAGCTGTTGGTCAGCTTCCGCATGTTTCGCCCGTCGCCGTCGATCCGGTACAGGACGGTGGTCGTGAAAATATCGGGCGCGTCGCACAGGATACCGAACTTGCAACGGGTAGAAATAAACGCAATCCCTCCGTCGGGAAGGTAGCAGGGATCAAGGTCTTCCGTGCCGTGGTGATAGCCGTCGATTTGGTATTTTGCGACGGTTTCTTCTTCATCGCCGGGCGAGAAGGTGAGTTGCCGCAGGCCGCGACCGTCAACGCCCACCTCATAGAGGCGGTATCCCATGTCGCTGGACGCTTTCCAGGCAAACACAATCCGCCGGGCGTCGAACGAGACGTCAAAGGCGCCGAAGACGCCTCCGGTCAGCGAAGGCGCCAGTTCTTCCACCTCGCCGGTCTCAAGCGACAGCACACAGAGGCTGCCGCCCGGCATCCAGCTGCTGTTCAGGTATTCCGTGTAATAGTGGTTGCTGTTGTAGGTATAGCGCTTGACAAACGCGATCTTTTCGATCCCCTGTTTTACCAGCCTGTCCCAGACGGCTTTTTCTTCCGCATCCGGGACGTAGACTTCCGCCGTCCGTTTTTCCGTGAGGGAAACGGTTCCCGTCAGGCACAGGAAAGCCAGCAGCAGCCCCGATATGCCCGTCCACAGTTTTATCCTGTTCTTTTTCGATGTTCTCATATTTTATAATGTCTGGATGTATAAAATCAGGGCGTCCAGTTCCTCTCCGCTCAGGCGCTGCGTAGCCCCGTGCCGGTCGCCGGAATTGAACTTCGTGAACACGTCCCGGAGCGTTTCCGCCCGTCCGTCGTAGAGGTAGGGAGCCGTGCGCCACAGTTCGCGCAGCGAAGGCGTGTCGAAAGCACGCCCCTGGTCGGCGCCATCGCCCGTCCCCACATCATATTTCATCCGGTCGGTCAGGTACTGATCGCCGTGACACCGGAGGCAGCCGGTCTGTTCAAACAGTTTCCGGCCTTTCTGCTGCGGATCTTTCCGCCTGTATTCCTGCAAATAGGGACTTTCCACGGGAGCGAGGTGTTTGAGGTACTCGTCCATGTCGGCGGCCAGCGATTCGGGTTGCCGGGTTTGCAGCGTATGCAGAATCCCGTTTCGCACGGCCCGTTCTGCCGATTCGCGGATGCCGGTGATCATGCATGGCGGCGTGACGTGCGAATAAAGCAGACTTTTGGTGTTCTTCGGATTCCCCAGCCCGTCGTTTTGCTGGTCCCAGTTCAGCCCGTCGGCCCTCCCCTCGGGATGGCAGGAGGCGCAGCTTTGCCACTGCTGGTAGCAGATGGAGGCATCGCTGAAGGCAAGCGCTCCGCGCCGGACGGCGTCGGGCGCCGGCTCGTTGCCGAGCGTCAGGACAGCCGTTGTTGCCGGCCGGTCGGCACCGACCGGAACCGCTTCCACGAACGGCGAAAAGAGACTGCTTGCATATACCGTTCCGCCGGCATACGCCACTTCGCGGGGCGAACGTCCCTTCAGTGCAATGCGTTTTTTATACGGCGTGGCAAACGACAGCGAAGCACTCAGGTCTTCTCCGGAAGACAGGTAGGGATCGGTCAGCTGCCCGGAAAAGAACCCGGCCAGTTTTTCGTGCAGTCCGTTCAGGTCGAGGAGCATCAGCTCGTGCGTCCCCGAAAGGGCGATGAAGAGCGTGCCCCTGCCGTCGGTGCAGATGCCTGCCGGATTGGCGGCGCCGTGGTCTACGTCGTCCAGTAGCACGGTAGCGTAGACGGAGTCTTTCTTCAGGTCGATAATGCTCAGGGCGTTTGTATTCACCCAGCCTCTGTCGAGCTGGGTGATCGGCATGCCGTAGCGCGACAGCAGGTGGACGGCATACAGATAGTTGCCGTCCGGCGAACCGGCCAGTCCCCTGACGGACTGGGCGCCGTTCGGAAGCGTCACATGGGCGCGTACGGTGTTGGCCGGCACGTCGATCAGCGTGATCTGCGCGGCCACCTTCTCGCCGGAAGCGGCCTGCACCGGCAGGAAGTTGGCCACCGCCACCGTGTGTCCGTCCTGTCCGGCGTATACGGCGCGAGGCTCGCGCCGTGCCGGAAGTGTTGCCGTCACCCTGTTTTTCGACAGGTCAACAACGGAAACCGTGCCGGAAAAACGGTTGGCGACATAGAGGTATTTCCCGTCGGGAGACAGGGCCATCCCCGACGGGGTGTGGCCTGTCGGGATGGACGTTTTCACCTTCCCTTTCGGCAGGGAAATGACGTCCACCCTCCCCCGGGCCTCTCCGCAGGCGGCGAATAGCGTGGCGCCGCCGGGAGCAAGCAGGAGATGATTGGGATGCTGCTTTAAGGCTATTTTCCCGGTCACAGCGCCCGATTTCAAGTCGGTCACGGCAATTGCCCGGTCCGTCGTGAGGGCTGTATAGAGCGTCTCCGACTGTTCGTCCACGGCCATCGCTCCGGGAGAAAGGTAGTTTTCCGGCAGAAGAAAACACAGGGAACATGCAGCCAGCAACAAAAAGGCGGCAATCTTGGCTTTCATCGGCTCACTCTCCCAGAAAATGGAGGTTGATGGATTGTACCTGATGACGAACCGCCTCGCCTGCATGGACGTTGGCCACTTCCGTGATAATGGCGCCCTGCGGACCGGCAAACTGCCAGTGGTGAGAATACACCCGCGAAAGGGGTACAAATTCGCCCGGAAGTGTTTTTATCACATGTTTGACCGTTACGCCGCCTTCGTGGCAGGCCGGGATCCGGATGTCGGGGAAGGAGGCCAGGTTGTCTTCGCCCTCGCCCACAATGTAGCTCAACCCGTTGCGCACCAGCCATCCTTCCCTCTTTGCCGGCAGGTCGCCTTCCGGCTTTTCATGCCAGTGTTCCGGCAACATCTGGCCGGGCAGCAGGAACAGATCCTGCAACATATACCGGTCCTCCGTATGGTTGACATACATGATCGCCGCCAGACCCACTTCCGTAAAGCGCCCCGTCCCATAGTCGCTCACCCACAGCTGTGTGCGGGTATTGGCGGTGACAGGATAACGGTAATACTTCATCAGCCGGAGGATGGCATCCTTCGCCGCCTCTTCGTTAAACGTTCCGTCCGCCGCATAGAAATCCGCATTGTCAAACGTCAGGGATTCCTTTTGGCAGCCGTTTTCCTCACACGATTTTCCGGCATCGCCGGCAGGCTTGTTTCCCTGCCCGCAGGCCGTCATAACTGCACATGCAATGATCAAAACCAGCTTCTTCATAGTTCATATAATAATTAATTGTTCGATTTCCGTTTTTCGGTTTTTTATCCGTTCCCTTCGCCCTGCCGCCTGTCGGGCATGGCCCGTACGGCAGCAAAGAAGCGGTCAAAGATAATAAAAATTCCGCAGATTCATTCTTGCTCCGTACGAAGTTCAACAGCAGATGTATACTTCGCGCGGGGCCGTTTTGTGAGATGCAGAAAGCGGAAGGCCGAAAGTGGGATACCGTCATCCTATTCAGGAATACGGTCTTCCTCCACCACCAGGATGTCGTATATTTCCACCGCATCGACCCGAACCTGCGCTTTCCCGTCCGCCCAGGTAAAGTCGCACGCCCGACCTGCGGGCTGGAGTGTAATCCCTGACGGCTTCCGGTCGCAGCGAATCGACACCTGCAGGGGGCCGACCGGTTCGATAGACCGGATAATTCCCGCACCCGTGTGATCGCCGGACGTATTTACCAGATGCACCGTCCGTTTCCCGTTCAGCCGGCTGACGGACACGTCCACCCACGGCGATCCGCCGACCTCAACCAGCGGATCGGGGAAGAGCTGGCGCACGGCTGCGTCCACCTGTTTGCGCAACGCCTCGCTGCCGCTTTCAAGGTATGCATTACCCACGGCGACGGACAGCAATCCGATCTTTCCCGCGCCCGTGGACTGAACCGTCAGCCCTCCCTCCGCCGGCGCACGCACGCCGACAAGTCCGGCAAACTGATCGGACGTCTCCCGGCCAATCACCAGCAGGCTGCCGCCGCTCCTGGCATAGTCCGCCAGGTCGGCGCGGAACGACGGCGCGATGTGCTCCCATTCCGGAATCACAATCAGCGGGAACCGGCTCATGTCCGGCGCCAGCGTTTCCTCGCTCACCAGGTCGACGCTGTGCTGGCTTTCGAGCAGGCACTGGAGCACGCCCTGCGAGTGGCCCTTGTACTGAGGGAACAGACTCCCGGCGCTATGCTGATAGTCGCTTGTGGACAGCAGCAGTGCGACCTGCGGAATCTGCATTGAGTGATGGCAGTAAGGTTGCCGTTCGCGGGCGAACCGGGCTACTTCCGCCATGACCTGCATCTCGTCGAGCCGCACCGATCCGTCGCGGTTCTGCGTATAGTAGGCCTGAAACCCACCGCCCAGCGCCAGCACGACGGCGGCTTCACGTTTCAGCTGCACGGCCGGCTTCTGTTCCCGCGGAAAGGGATTATGGGAAAAACTCCACGCCATCAAGTCCCACGGAATGCCCTGACAGGCCAGGTAGCGTCCGGCATAGCGGGCGGCATTGATGCTGTTGTTCGGCGAATAGTCGCCCGAAAGGAAATCAAGCGCCACGGAGACCGGCTCGGCCATGTGGTGCGTGAAAGCCCAGTTACTGCAAATCTGGAAATCGGGATATTCCGACCGCACGGCCGCCACGTAATGGCGCAGGTACCTGCGGAAGCCTTCGCGATGGAACTGCATCCATTCATACCAGTGGGGATCACCGGCCGATTTCGGGATATTGCTTATCCCGGTGGCTTCGCGGAAGAGGCGCACGGCCCGTTCGCCGTAGTCCGGCACCGTCGCCCAGCATTCGCCGTCCACCCACACGCCGTCCACGCCATACCGGCCCGCCAGTTCCTTCAACTGCGGCACGAGCAACCGGTCGACGTAAGGCCCAAAGACCGACGTCTTTTCCCTGTCGCGCGTATGGTCGGCACGCATCACCGCCCACTCCGGGTGCAACTCGACGGCGCGACTGTCCCACACGCCCGAATAGTGCATGTAGAGCGCCACGCCGCGCCGGGCGGTCACCTCGCGCCACGTCCGCAACGGATCGCCCACAAAACCGGGCGCCGGATTGCCCACTTTCGTCGGATAGCTCGTATACCCTGCATGACCTTTGCAGTCGGTCTGCACATAGTCGGGATGCACCAGCTCTATGATAGCATCTATCATTTCCGGCGTCGTATGTTTTCCGATCTCCCGGCAGTCGTCTCCCGCGTGGAAATCGAAATGAATACCAAAAAAACTCTGGTCGCGCCGCAAGCGCGCCGGCTCGTCTGCCAGGCACTGCATACCCGTACCCGACATTCCCGCCAATAGAATCAATAACTGAATCTTCTTCATGGAAAATACTCTTTTAAAATTTGACAGGCAAAGATAATGCAAAATATATACTGTACGTAACGGGACGCCCGGAAAAACGTCCGAACCGTGATTCGTGTGACTGGCATAAACCCATGTACAGTCCGGCTGATGAACGGCCTTCATTCTCTCTTCCCTTTCGCAGACGGGCCAAAGAATACGGTATATGCATGACCATGATACATCTGACATATACAGCTCTGACGCAACAAACTTTATTCGCTGTAAAATTTAAACAGTTTCTGAGGCGAAAACGGAGAAAAAACGGTTGAACTCCATGAAGGAACGAAAATTTTTCTTGTATGTTCTTGAGACGGGGATTTCCTTGCTGACGTATTTCAATATCAACAGCAAGCCCTGCTGACTGGCATTTGCTTTCTCTACATGGGAAACATTCACGATATACGTCCGGTGACAGCGGATCACGGCCGGATAATTTCCAAGAGCCTCTTCCATTTGCTGGATCGTCGTCCGAATTGTTTTTCGCGAAACCTTTCCGTTTTCATTCAGATAATGTATATCTACATAATTTCCCAATACTTCCATATACAGAATATGGCTGGGTTTCAGCATTAAAGAATCTTTTGTGCTGCCCGACAGGGTGATCATTTCGTCCGGCGCCTGCGCTTTCGGCCAGGATTTTTGGGACAGTATGTGGTCACTCGACGTCTCTTTTTCCCGCAACAGCACATTCACTTCATTACTGATAATGAAAAAATAAACCACAACACAGACAACCGTGCCCGCTATGCAGTCAAAGGTAAACATGGACAAATAGTTCTGCATGAAAGTATGTTCTTCGTTCATAAATAAATGGAAGCGAATGCCGTAATGTTGGAGCGAATACTGCTCTACAAGCAAATAAGCCAGCGTGATGATGATGATATCGACATACGCGCACAAGAAAAATTTCCACCTTGTCCACGTCTCCCGATGGAGCAGTAAGGGCACAACCGTCATGGCTATATAAGTGCATAATGCAGTTACGATCAAATAGATAATAAACATCATCAGATGACGTTCCTTTTCCTCGGCAGGTTCGTATATAAAAATAAATGCCGACAGAACAAGACCGACACAGAAATCCACCAGCATAAGAATTTTCCCTTTATGCCGGAATGGTGGAAATGATCGTGTCAGAAATTGAATTAGCATCGTAAATAATCCTCCTCAGAAATACATTCCATATTTATGTGAGGGCGAAAGTAAGTATAATTTCCATTCCGACAAAATTCCGGCGCTTCCCACTTGATTCCCTTACAGAAACAGTCTGCTATATTAAATTATTGTATTTCAGCGAACAGATACCAATCTCGACTGCGAAAACATTTATTTACATAACGTATTTTTTTGGTTTTTTGTCTTGGCAAAAACAAAATGTTATTTATTAAAAAAAGAAGATAGCCCGGGTGCTTACCCGGACTATCATCGCAACATAACATAAAAAAACCCTTAAATAGAGGGTATGAGCCATTTCACAATGACTTTTCTCCTTCCATACGGCTCTCCCGGTTTATACTTGCGGGAAACCCGTGCAGATATTTTTTTATCATTTCCACTGTATTAATTCAAGCGTTTGCAATAAATACGTCTTTGTCCATCCTTTCCGGAGATATGTAACTTTTATCACTCCTTCCAAGGGGAAAACACATCGTGTATCTTCAAATGGGATGGAACAGGATATTATGTTATGGACCCGTCGCATTCATTTATACAAAAAGCGTCCACAAAAATACGCTTAAAGATTTGAAATAGGCCTGCCGAACGCAGAATTGTGACGAAAGACAGCGAAAATGCGCTTCGTCACACAAAAACATCCGGCACAAGCAGAAATAACTCCTGAAATTTTGTGGCGTCGGGAGAAGAATTTGTATCTTTTGCGCGGAGCAGTCATACACATTGACGCCATATCCGTTTCCATCGAAAAGATTAAATCATTGACTTTTGGGTTCTTTGGAATTTTTATATCCATGCGTAAATCCGCACAACGTCAAGCATATATCTGCAAATTCGGCTGTTCTGTAACGGTCCTGCATGGCACTGAAATGCCATACCCTCTCCGCCAGTAAGGAACAGACAGTTTCGGTTTGCTGAGAAAGTCCGCAAAAAACAGACGCTGCTGCAATAACAAAATATTTATCGTCCAAATGAGGAAAGGTTTGATTTTTATTGTATTTTTGTCACGATATTGACAATATAAATAATTAACTTAATTGCTATGAATTATAATAGACGTACTTTTATCAAATCAGGGCTGCTTCTGACAGCCGGAATCCCTCTGTTGCAGGGATGTGAATTGAGTAACAATCAGGCTGTAAGGGACGAGCTGTTCGAACTTTTCCGCCATCCTCCCGGCACATCCAAACCGTTTGTCCGCTGGTGGTGGAACGGCGATAAATTGTCGGCCGAAGAAATACTCCGCGAACTGGACATCATGAAAGAGGCCGGTATCGGCGGCGTGGAAATCAATCCCATTGCGTTTCCGGGTGGCGACGACCTGGGCATCCCGTCCCTGACATGGCTCACTCCCGAATGGATTGAGATGGTGAAGATCGCCCTGAAGGGCGCCGAAGAACGCGATATTGTCTGCGACATCATTGTCGGTTCGGGATGGCCGTTCGGCGGCGAGTTCCTGCAGCCGGAAGAGCAGACGCAGGTGCTCACGCGGGGAGGACAGACAGTCAAAGGCCCTGCCCGGCTCCGCTTCAAAACGGAAGACCTTCTGAAAGAGGCCGCGCCTCAAGTCGGTTATCAATTCAAGGGCGCTTCGAACGAAATACATTCCCTTTGTCTGGCTCCGCTGGAAATGAGCGTTTTCACTCCCGCTAAAACGGTGCCCTTTGAAAAGGGCAGTCTGACGGTCGACATCGACGTCCCCGAAGGGGAACATGTGTTGTACACGCTGCTAAAAGTCACCGGATTCCAGTCGGTCATCAACGGAGCGCCCGGAGCGGCCGGCCCGGTCCTGAACCATTACAATCAGGAAGCCGTGGACAAGTTTCTGAACCGCATGTCGGACCACCTGTTCCCGGCTATCCAGGGACTGAAAGGTTTCCGGGCGCTGTTCTGCGACAGCATGGAACTGGAAGGCGCCAACTGGTGTCACGATTTCCCGGAAGAATTTAAACGCCGCAAGGGATATGACGTGACGCCCTATCTGCCGTTTATCCTCTACAAGGTCGGTCACATGGGACATGCCGTTGAGGGAGGCGCATCGACGGTCCTGACGGGCGAGGCGAAAGAGGAAGTCGACCGCGTGCGTCACGACTTTTTCGTGGCCTGCATGGAGATTATACGCGACCGCTTCCTGCAGCCCTACACGCAATGGTGTAACAGGCACGGTTTCAAGTCGAGAGTGCAGGCTTACGGGCGTGAATTTCATCCGCTGGAGGCCTCCATGCAGGTGGATATTCCGGAATGCGAGACATGGATGTGGTTTGCCGACGGCGCAAAAAACAGCAACTTAGCCCAAAGCCCGGCCTATACCAACGTCAACAAGTTTGTCGCCTCGGCCGCCCGTTTTTCCGGAAAGAAAATTGTCAGCTGCGAGGAAATCACAAATACCAGCGCCGTGTTTAACGCTACGCTGGAACGCATCAAAGCAGTCGGCGACCAGAGCAACCTCTCCGGCGTGACCCACTCCATCCTTCACGGATTCAACTACAGCCCGCCCGAAACGCCCTTCCCCGGCTGGGTTCGCTACGGCACCTTCTTCAACGAGCGCAACCCGTGGTGGCCGTTTTTCAAATGCTGGGCCACTTACAAGGCACGGCTGTCAACCATTTTCCAGGAAACGGACTATTTCGCCGACATCGCCGTCATGCATCCGCTGGCCGACATGTGGACAATACACGGTCCACAACGCGATCCCTTCCCCGGACTTCACTATCCGAAATACCAGTATAAGGTATGGGAAGCGATCCATCAGAACGGGAACAGCTGTGATTACATCAGCGAAAACATCCTGCAGCAAAGCAAATTCGAAAAAGGTTTCCTGACATACAACACGCGGAAATACCATACCTTGCTGTTAATCGAAGTGGAATCCATCGAGCCGGAAACGGCCAGTGCCCTGGCTGCGTTTGCCGCCAGCGGAGGCCGGCTGATATTCATCGGCAAGGAACCGCACCGGTCGCCCGGGTGGAAAGATCACAAAAGCCGGGACGAAAAGGTGAAACAGACCATGGAGACCATGAAGCAGAGTCATCCGTCGAAGCTCTTCACCGTCGAAGCGCCCGGTGACGACATGATTGCCTGGTTCAGGGGCATACAGCAACAGTGCGGCCTTACGCCTTACCTGCATGTCGAATCACCGGACCCCTTCGTCAGCCAGATTCGTCACCGGACAAAAGACAGAGATTTCCTCTTTATTGTCAATTACAGCAGCGACCGGCGAATCACTGCCAACTTCCGGTTTGCCGAAGCCGGCAATCGCAAACCTTTCCTCTGGGATGCGGAAACGGGCGAAAAACATCCCTATCCGTCCTGTAAAGAGCAGGTATTGACGGCCGATTTGTATCCCGCCACGTCGCAACTGATTGTGTTTGAGAAGGCCTCTGTCGAAGGCACGGCGACGGTCGCCCCGCCGGAAGATGGCCCCGGATTCGACGGATGGAACATCCGCCTGGAGCATATCAACGGCCAAAAGGAAACGCGCGAGCAGGCGAACCTGTTCGACCTGGCCGACGATCCGCAAACACAGTCGTTTGCCGGTCACCTGTACTACACCCGGGAGGTGGACGACACGGCAGGCCGTCAATACCTGGATTTGGGACGGGTCTACGGCGTGTCTGAAGTGACCGTCAACGGCGAATCGCTTGGCTGCAAGTGGTATGGACGGCATCTGTATCATCTTCCGGAACATCTGGCCGGCATCGGGCGCAAAACAATTGAGATAAAGGTCACGACAACGGTCGGAAACTACCTCAAATCCTCGCCGGATAACCGGACCGGACAAAACTGGACCCGTCGTCAGCCCTGGCAGCCGACAGGGCTGATCGGACCGGTACGGTTGCTGTGAGTTGCGAAAGCCGGTTTACAGATGAGGTCTCATTGCCCTTAAAAAGAGTTATGATAAGCAAACGCGCATCATTCATTCAAGTTGCCGGCTATACATTAGGTAAATAAATAGCCGCAAGCGCCCGGATAAAAGCGACAAGTTTGATTATAAACCCTTCGGGCGTAACAGTATGAATGGATGCCGGCATGAGTTTGGCGAAGTCTGAAAAAGTGGTTCCAATACGTTTTCCTTGCAGGGAAATCAGCTGTTCCCGGCAAGGGCCGTGCGGATGTCTGGAATTACTTTTTCGGGCAGCCCACAGGCGAATACCCTTACTGGCAAGCCTCTCTTCCGTAATACCTGTACACGGAAAACAGGGAAAAAAGCGTGCAAACCATATTTTGGTAAACAGTTCCCGTTTTTTTTGACGAAATATTTTTTTGTTCCCAAAAAAGCAGTTACATTTGCCGCCATGTCTGTTTGATTTTCCGGAAACCTCCGGACACGCCGGGATCGATTGCCGACACGTTGGCAAAACTTCCCGACGTTCCAGGAAAACTTCCCGACACGTCGGGAAAACTTCTCGACACGTCGGCGAAGTTTCCCGACACATCGGCGAACCTTCCCGACACATCGGCGAAGTCTCCCAAGACATCGGCGAACCTTGCCGACATGTCGGCGAAGTCTCCCAAGATGTCGGCGAACCTTGCCGACACGTCGGCGAAGTCTCCCAAGATGTCGGCGAACCTTGCCGACATGTCGGCGAAGTCTCCCAAGATGTCGGGAAAACACCGGAAAACAAACGGCAGAAAGGAAAATATGAGTGTAAATATAATTGAGCAGTAAACATTTAATTGAGAAAGACTATGAGCAGAGATGTGTTTCCCTTGACGATCGAGGGATTTACGACGTACATTAAGACTGCCTATGCAAAGGCACAGGCAAATTTGCAGCTGTACATGATATCGCCCGAAAAGCTGGTACCTGTAACCCCGCTTTACACGGATTACATTGCAAAAGAAGCGCTTGCCGCCAATCCGGAAACCGCCACCCAGGGCAACCGTCTGGCACGCGACGCGGCCGGCGATTTGCTGAAAACGGCATGGCGGCATTTCCTGAACGAAAGCATCCGCTACAACACGAGTGTCCCGACAGCCGACCTGCTCGTATTCGGTATCCGTCCGCCCGACGGGATCCGTACCCCCGCGCAGGTTCCCGAAGAAACGGGCATCGTGGACGTGAAACGTCGCGGCGCGTTTGACTACGAAGCAACCGTGCTGGACGAAAAGACACTGAAACGCAAACTCCCGCCTCACGCTACGGGAAGTTACCTTTACCTGTTCATTTCCAAAGGCGGTGTACTGCCGGAACGGCTGGACGAGTACCGGAAACTGGACTTCTCGTCGAACGCGCGCCACAGCGTGCAGTTCTCCCCGGCCGACGTCGGGAAGCTGGCCAGTCTCTATGCCCGCTATTCCAACCGGCACGGAAAGGAAGGCCCGGCCGGTCCGGTCATCTCTTTCCTGATCAATTAAATCAGCGGGAGCGAAGCGGGTTGTGGGGACAGGTCTGTCCGCGGCAATCCGTTTCGCTCCCCGCTTTTTGCAGACGCCAGCCCCTTTTTCTGATAACAAATGCATCTCCGGTAAAACCCTGTGTTCATGGAACGAAGCGCTTGATGACAGCTGCACGGCAAACCTGCGGTTCGGACAGAGATCCTCCTTTCCACCTCCTTTTAATAACAAAACAACCTCCGTAGCAGGCAAGGTATGAACCCTTCGGCAAAACCTCATTACCTTAGGAACTGTCTGAAAATAAACGTCACATTTATCGTTCTGTTTTTCACCGTACTTCAGCCCGAAAATACTTACATACCCCGGTATGCGTGCATTTTCGGGCTTCGTCCCGCAAAAAACATCTCCGATAAATTTGTGACGT
>JAIRXI010000252.1 GCA_031268395.1 Tannerella sp.
AAAGAATCGCTGGCTTACTTTGAATTGGATTTAATTGAACTTAAACAGGCATACCGCGAAAACAGACTAAGCGATAAGTTGAAAGAATTGGTTGCTACATTAGATGAAGAGGAAGATAATAATGTTTTTGTATTCGTTCACTTTAAATAAAAACTTTTCATGATTAAACCTCATCGGCTTCGACTTCTTGATTACCGAATGCACGACCAGGGCTGCGAACGGACAGTTTTTCTTTCAGACTGCATACTGTCGGCATGCGCAACGGCAGCAGCGATAGGACGGCGCAACAGGAATTATTCTGTTCATGCGGTTAAAATTGATAAGGAGGACGGTGCGCTCTTGCTATCATGGAATTGGCTTCATCATCGTTGCTGAAACGTTCGAGAACGGGATCCCAGTATAGGCGGCGGCGAAGTTTCATGGCGATATGCTGTAACAGGCAGGCGGTGCATGAGCGATGCGCTACTTCCGCCGGAGTGCTGTTCTTCTGTCCCGTGCGGATACTGTCGAGCCAATTGCCGTGATGATCGTTGCTGACGTACAGGCGGATAGCGTCCGATGAAAGCGGCGACAGGATTTTAGGTTCGGAAGCCTGCAATGATTTTGAAGAGGTACTGATCGGCTCGTTGGGAGAAGCGGCGTATGCTCCCCGGCTGACAAATATCCACCCGTCGGTTCCCGTAAAGAGGACGCCGTTCGGCTTTTCGGCGCTATCGGTCGTACCGCGCACAATTACGCCATTATCATAAAGCATCTCGGTGTCATAGAGACCATGCACATCCCATAGTCCCGACGCGGGAAATTCGGCTTTCCCCTCAATCTCCACCGGGCCGGAATATTCTTTGTCCATAGCCCAGTGTGCAATGTCAAAATGGTGCGCTCCCCAGCCTGTAATCATACCTGCGCCGAACTGTTCACAGCGTAACCATCCGGGACGTCCGTAGCCTTTCTGAGGATGCACGCGGTCTACGGTATAGGGCACGTAAGGCGTCTGTCCCAGCCATGCGTCGTAATCGAAGCCCTGGGGGATGGGCATTTCTTCGGGATTGCCGCCGGGAGGGTCGCCCGGCAGGCGTATTTCAATCTCGCGCAATTGCCCGATGCGTCCATTACGCACAAGTTCGCAGGCTACGCGGAACTGTTCCATTGAACGTTGCTGACTGCCGATTTGCAACACCTTGCCGCTGGCGTTGACGGCATCACTCATTTTGCGCCCTTCGGAGATTGTGAGCGAAGTGGGTTTCTGGAGATAAACGTGCTTGCCGGCGCGTACGGCATCAATGGCATTTCTGGCATGCCAGTGGTCGGGCGTGCTGATAAGCACGGCATCAATATCGGGGTTGGCAAGCAACTCCCGGTAATTGGAATACGTGGTCACGCCGCTATATGGAGCGCCTGTTTTTTTCGTGTAATAGGATTCGACATGCTGTTTGGCTTCGGCGACACGGTTGGCGTCGAGGTCGCATACGGCGACGATGCGTGCGTCGTCGTATTTCCATACGCCGGGCATGTCGTGGTCGCGCGAGATGCGTCCCGTTCCGATAGCGCCGATATTGATTCGGCCGGATGGCGCGTTTTTCCCGAATACGGACGCGGGGAGGATTGTCGGGCAGGCAATCATGCCCATTGCGCCGACCATAGATTGCTTGATAAATTGTCTTCTTGTTTTCATTTTATAAGTAGTTATTAAAAAATTACTGTTTTATTTCAACCGCTATACCGGGAGGATTCGCAAAGTCCTGCCAGTACTGTTCGGCGCGTGCGGCTGTCATTTCCCCGCTGTAAACGACGACGCGATAACGTAACGCATACTCTTTACCGGCTTCTATGACCCAGTCTTTGTTTTTAGTCGGGGAGAAATTCATAAATACATCGTGCGAAGATTCCGGCCAGATGCGCATCGGTTCGGGGTGATTGAAGTTGGCCGGATAACTCAAAAAAAGAATGCCAGACAGGTTGCCGCCGGCTTTCCCGTTGCAAAACATCCATCGACCCGTTGTGCCGTCGCCATCTTTCCGGGTTTTGCCTTCGGAAGTCAATATACTGCTGGTATTGACGTTCCATTCGGGCGTTGCCCTGATACTGAAACCGGCATACCGGTATTCGTTAATGACGACCGGCGATTCGGATGCACCATTCAATGTGGATGTGAAATCCCAGAGCCAGACTTTTTTACCGGATTCGTCATTTACATTCCACAGTTTCACATTTATCAATTCGTTCATCGCTATCTTTTCATAACCGGGCTTAAACACCACGTGTTCCTGACTTACCTTGAATCCGCCCGACAGAACGCCGGATGTAACGGCGATAAGACTTTTATACCTTACGGCGCCTTTTCCCTCGCCAAGATTCCAGAAATCAATCGTTTCTCCCTCAAAGGTGACTTTGGTCCACGGATTCCAGATTCCAAAATGATGATAATGGTCTTTAGGCTGAATGTGCGTCAGGACTTCGCCGGTAGGCGACCACAGCGGATGAATGAACCCGCTCCTCCTAAATTCATACGGCACGCCCTGGGGAGGAAGCGCCACCCCGTAATGATATGCCATGACCTTATCGGCGCCGGAACGTATCAGGAGCTCATCGCCCCCGTCCTTTACCGTTATGACGTCCACATAAGTACGGACGCCTTTTTCAAGTACATATTTCCGCTTTTCCCCCGCTTTGGTTACAGACGACAATATCCATGAAAGCACGCGCCCGCAGGATTGTTGCTCTATCTGGAATGTAACCGGAACCTTGTCTTTTTTTACCCGTTCATATAACACGAGGTTCGTGTCCGCTTCAAACGTAATCGGGTCCAGCCCGATACCGACCGGAGTGTCAAAACGATCCGAATGTCCCGCACTTACCGTAAAAACAGCGATTTCTTCCGCTTTTGCCTGAGATAAAATCAATCCTGTACAAATGATTAGAAACAATTTTCGCATATATTTCAAATTAGATTTAAACAGCGTAAAGTTCGGGTTAAAATATTTGCCGCCATAATACTTTTTTTGCAGGAAATATGCTTATTTTTGCAGCGGAGGAGAAAAAATATGAAGCACGAACGGTTATCTATTAACGAACATCTTCCCGTTATAGCTCGATTCTACGATTATGAACGGTTTACGTACCCGTGGCATTTTCACCGCGAGTATGAGATTATCTACTTTGCCGGGGGCGAGGGGTTCCGTTTTGTGGCAGACAGTACGGAAATGATTCGCCCCGGCGACATTATACTGATAGGCAGCAATGTGCCCCACTACACGCGGAGTGCGGAGAAATACTATGCCGGCGACGCTTCGCTGCGTGTCAAAGGAGCAGTTATCCAGTTCGCCCACGACTTTATGTCGTTTGCCATTGGTAACTATACCGACATGAAACCCATCCGGGAACTGTTAAAAACAGCCGACAGGGGTATACATTTCCCGGCGCCGGCCAATACCGGGCTTGTCGACCGAGTCATGGAACTGCCCACCGTCAAGGGGGTTGAACGCATGGCGCGATTACTGCTTTTACTGGATAAAATGGCGCATTTCCGGCAACAGCGCACCCTCGGAACGCCGCACTTCAATTTACACATTTTTCCGTATACGGATAACAGGATGGAAAAAGCGCTCAGGTACATCAACCGGAATTATGCAAAGAACATCAAACTGAACGACCTTGCGGCGATAGCATCGATGAACACATCGGCCTTTTGCCGCTATTTCAAGGGGAAATCGGGCAAATCGCCGGTGAGCTATATTCAGGAACTGCGCGTGGATTATGCCTGCAGGTTATTGACAAGCACCGGTCTTGATATTCTGCAGATTTGCATTGAGTGCGGATTCAACACGCCAAGTCATTTCAACCGGGTGTTCAAGCGTAACACCCGGTTGACGCCTACGGAATATAAAATACAATTCCTTAAGTAACGTGAAATAAATAACATGTAATTGTTTCTCTGTCCCGGAGGGACAGCATGTTGGTAGAAAAATGGACCGCAACCCATTTTTCGCGTGCCGTCAGGTACGCTATGTGACTGTCACCACATTCCGTACCTGACGGCACGGGCCTGGACAGGCCTCCGGCATTTTCTACCGACATTCCGTACCTGACGGCACGGAGCTTAAAT
>JAIRXI010000375.1 GCA_031268395.1 Tannerella sp.
CGGCAAACGTATTTAACGAAGATGGCTCCTACCAGAGCCTGGATCCGTTATCGTCCCGCATGTTGAACCCAATACTGCTGACCACGCTGAAAAATACGAACTATTCCAACAGCGGAAACGCCGTAGGCAATGTCAAGATTAAAATCATCGACGGGCTGGTTTTCGACGGAAAAGCATCCATGAGTTTTGGCACCGGAGGCAGTCGCAATCTGTTGCCGGCCGCATTGAATGGCGGCCGTACCGATGCTTACCAGAGCAGTTACGAAAGCCTCTCGTGGCTGGTAAATGCCTTTCTGACCTACAGCAAGACCTTTGCCGAAAAACATCAGATGTCGCTGATGTTCGGCTTTGAGGAAAATCAGAGTGAGTCGCGAAATTTCTCCGCCACTGCCGGAGACGTATCTTATCCGGCAGTCGGGTGGGACAACCTGTCGCTCGGAAGAAGCTACAGCATGGGATCCGGCTACGGCAACAGCGCGTTGCGGTCGTATTTCGCCCGCGGAACCTATAATTACGGAGGGCGGTATTATTTCACCGGCACGTATCGCGCCGACGGATCTTCCAAGTTCCGGGGAAAGAACCGTTTCAGCTATTTCCCGTCGTTCGGGCTGGGCTGGCGGCCTTCCGAAGAAGGCTTCCTGAAAGATACGGAAATCTTCCAAAACCTGAAACTCCGCGGCAGCTGGGGTATTACCGGCAGTCAGGCGGTCAACGCATATGCGACGCTTTCCTCCATGTCGGGCTATTCTTACACATGGGGCGGCTCCCAGTCGATCCGGGGCTACGGGCCGGGCGTCATGGGCAATTCCGACCTGCAGTGGGAAGAAACGACCTCCACCGATTTGGGACTGGATTTCACCGTGCTCGGCGGAAAGCTCTCTCTCGCGTTTGACTATTACTACAAGCAGACCGACAAACTGTTGTCCAAAGTCAATGTGCCGCTCTATAACGGCGGCGGAACGATCAACTCCAATATCGGCAAAATCGAAAACAAGGGCTTTGAGATCAATCTGAATTATACGGTTTTTGAAAACAGGGACTGGTCGTATGACGTCAACCTGAACGGCGCCCATAACGAAAACAAGGTGCTGGACATCGGCGACCAGGAGCGCTTGTGGGGCGGTTCCGGGGTGGCTGGCGCCATGCCTCAAACGCCGTTCATTATCCTGCCGGGACATTCGATCGGCACAATTTTCGGATACAAATACCTGGGCCTTTGGCAGCTGGGCGACGTGGTGGAAGCCGCGAAATACGGACAGGAACCGGGCGGTTACCGTTATGAAGACCTGAACGGGAATTACGGATATGATGCGGAAGACTATCAGGTGATCGGAAATTCCAATCCGAAATTCACGTGGGGATTCAACAATCACCTGTCGTGGAAAAACTGGGACCTGAATGTGCTGGTCGAAGGCTTGCACGGTCGCGACATCCTCAACCTCAACTATTGTGCAATGGGGAATATTTTCGACAATTCGCTCTCCATCACCTCGCGTGTCGGCAAAAACCGCTGGACGCCCGAAAACCCGTGGGCAGAATTTTCCAAACTGACCCTGAACAATGTCGTCTATGCCAATTCCGACCAGTGGATACAGGACGGAAGCTACGTGAAAATAAGGAACCTCAGTCTGGCATACCGCTTCCCGAAACAGATGACCAAGTTCGCCGATATCCGGCTGGCCGTAAGCGCCCAGAATTTATTTACCTTCACAAAGTACAAAGGCTACGACCCCGAAGTATCTTCGGCGGGCGGATCCGATACGGATGCGGGACTGGACTGGTTCGCCTATCCGAATCCCAGAAGTTATACGGTGAGTCTTTCCCTGGAATATTAACCTGTTAAAATGAATCGAGATGAAAAAAGAGATTTTGAAATATATGCTGATTGCGGGAATCGCAATTTTTTCCGCCTGTTCGTCCAACGATGAGTTTCTGAAAGAAAAAACGTATGGCAAAGTTTTTCCGGATGAGTTTTATCGCAATCAGGATGAACTGGAATTGGCAAACAACGCGATCTACGACAAAATAAACCAGATGTTCAACGCGGATTATGCCTCTTTCGTCGTGCTGCTTTACGGCGCAGACGACGTAACGACGCCCTATTCCGCCAATACGTCCTATCTGCAGAATGACACGTACATACGCGAGGCGGCGAACAAGGACGTAAAGGACGGCTGGGAATATTCGTATGAGCTGATTAATATCGCCAACGGGATCATCGAGAATTACCGAAACGCCGAAAGCACGCTCAGCGAGGAATACCTGCATTATTACGCCGGACAGGCGCATTTTGCACGTGCTTACATGTACTATTGGCTGGTGCGCTCTTTCAACCGGATTCCCTACGTCACCACGGTAAGGGAACCGGACAGAACATTGACGTTGACGCCCCCCGAAGAAGTCTATGAACAAATCGTGGCCGACTTGAAAATCGCGGAAGAATGGCTTCCGGTGACCTGGAAGGGCATCGACGAGATCAAGGCCAACGGCGGAGCTTTCACCCGGGGCGCGGCCAAGGCTACGCTGGCCTCGGTATACCTGACCATGGCGGGCTATCCGGTGAAGAAAACCGAGTGTTACCGGCTGGCCAAGGAAAAAGCGGCCGAAATCATCGCGCATGAATCGGAATACGGATATCGCCTGCTGGATCATTTTGCGGACGTGTGGGCGATAACGCCGCTACTCCACGACGAAATGGTGTTTCCCATTATGTACAGCATGACGTCCAATCACAATGTCCGCGCGCCCAAGGAATGTCGTCCCGCACAGTTCGGTGGATGGGAAGCCTATTGCCCGGAACTGAACTTCTTCCGTCGATTCCCGGTCGGCGAACGGCGGGATTTCACGTTCGTGACGGAATTTCCGCTGACAAGCGGATGGTATCAGACCGAACCGACGCTGCCGTGGCCGGAAGACAAGCCGATGCTGCCCTGGGAGCAGATGATGTTCGGCCATCCGTATTATTTTAAAATGTGGGAAGCGGAAGGTCTGGCAGGCGAGAACAAATGGGTGCCGGCGGGCGACAACGACTGGTACAGCGCTCGCACCAACATGCTGATTCGCTATGCCGAAGTGCTGTTGATTTATGCCGAAGCGCAGGCCATGGCCGACGGCGCTCCTAATGAACTGGCTTACGAGTGCGTCAATCGCGTGCGCAACCGCGCCTTTGCCGGCGTGGGCACACGACAGAACGACCTGCAGCCCGGACTGA
>JAIRXI010000378.1 GCA_031268395.1 Tannerella sp.
GGCCCCGACCGTTTTTTCCCCGTCAAAAGGGAAGAGCGGGACAACCAGACCGCCAGGGTACATTCCGTTAAAAATGAAACCCGGGACGCCTGGTTTTACCCCACCGTCAACGGTGATGAAATATGGGTACAGTATTCGGGCAGGGCATTCGATCCGGACGAGCAGAACCAGTTTTTAAACAGCCGGATTATCATCTTTGACCGGAAGGGCAAGCCTGTCCGGCAAATAATTACCGATATTCCTTTTTACGCGCTTGCCATCGACAAAGCCAGTCGCGCCTTCTACGGAGTTACGATTCACCCGGATTTCACGCTCGTTCGATTCAACTACTGAACCGCCGGCAGGCTTCGCTCCTTAACGATGAACAGTGCCCCCCGTTCATCGTTCATCGTTCATCGTTCATCGTTTTTACAGGACGGCGCACCCCTGCCGCGCAGCAGAAATAACAGTATTTGCCGGAATCCTTCACAAGTCATTTTTTTTTCACTCGCCGCGCTGATCAGCGCCGTCTGTTCCCGCAGGGGGACGTGCAGCCGGCGAAACAGCCGGCGTATATCGCAGTGGCGCCGGTCGGCGCCGGCACAGTCCTTGCAATTCCGGCGTATCGGACGGCCTTTCATGTCCGCCGGATTAATTTCAGGGCATTGAACCGGCATGTGTCTGTGCAGTGCCCGCAGGCGGTACACCTGTCCGGATATTTCACAACCACACACCCCGTTCCGTTTTCGGCCGTTTCCAGTACGCGCCGGGAACACCTCCCGACGCAACGCCGGCATCCGGTACAGTTATTTTCCACCACACAAATGACCCGCTTCCCGCGCTTCCGCCTGCGGTACAGGCTGCCCGAAATCCACAGCAGAAACGCTATGCCCACCGTATATATTACCACTTTCATTGTCCCTGTTTAAAGGTTCCGGAGACGATTCTCTACCTGTGCAGACAACTGAATGTGGAAAATATTTTACGTAACGAGGAACGATGTATGTAACGATAAACGATGAACGATGAACGATGAACGCCCGTTATTGCAGGACAGCGCGCCGTGCACCGTCATTGCGAGGCACGAAGCAATCGCCAAACCGGGCACGGATGGCTGCGGGTTTCCTGCTTCGGCGATTGCTTCGTCGTTCCTCCTACCAATGACGGCGCACAATGCAATATAGCCCGTCCCGGCCGGGACGGGCCATCGTGCGTGGCGGGCCGTCATTGCGGGCGCGCCGTGTAGTGTTTGCGGGCGCCTCCGACGTGCCCGTCATTGCGAGGCACGAAGCAATCGCCAAACCGGGCACGGATGGCTGCGGGCTTCCTGCTTTGGCGATTGCTTCGTGCCTCGCAATGACGGCGCTCGTTGAGGGGGCATGTACTTAATAATGAACGATGAACGGAGGGCATTGCGCATCGTTCATCGTTCCTGTTGACCTTTTTTTCCGGAGATTCGCCATGACTTCTGGCCATTCGCCATGACTTCCGGCCATTCGCCATGACTTCCGGCCATTCGCCATGACTTCTGGCCATTCGCCATGACTTCTGACGATTCGCCATGACTTCTGGCCATTCGCCATGACTTCTGGCCATTCGCCATGACTTCTGGCCATTCGCCATGTTTTCTGACGGCTCTCCATCTCCTTTCGCCAGCCAACATCTGATCCGGCCATTCACAATTTAATCTGACTGTCTACCATTGAACCCGGCCATCCGCCATTGAACCCGGCCATCTGCCATCTGTTCCGGCCGCCCGTCACTCCGGCCGGGTATATTCTCCGGCCAGCAGTACCGTGTCCTGCAAGTAGGGATACTCTTTCTCGAAATAACTGCTGAAAATGCCCTTGCCCAGGTTCTCTTCGATCTGCTTCCGCGTCCACAGCTTCCCGCTCGCCGAACCGGCGTGTTTGATAAATTCGTCTTCCGACTTCAGGGTGGTGGCGTAGAGCGATACCTGACTGTGTATTTTCCCGTCCTGAAAAAGGTAGCGGATCAGAAAACGGATGTTCAGCAGGTGCCACGGCATGATCCGCCCGACCAGTTCGCGGACGGTCTGCTCCGGCGTGTGCCTGAAAAGAACGTAGCCCTGGAAGGGATAGTCCAGCGCGCCCGGCGATACGGGCGAATCGGCGGCGCGGCGCGTCAGGTAGATCATGCCCCGACAGATGACGGCCACGCGTACTTCCGGATGAAGGTGTCGCGCGCTGGATCCGAGGCTTACCGAACTGGCGATCCGCCCGATCACCTTCCCCCCGGCGCTCAGTACCGGCAACCATTTTTCCTGCTCCAAACGCTTGCCCATCAGGTAGAGCCGCACCTGCTCGTAGACGATGATCAACAGTCCGATCACAAAGGGGGCCTGGTGATAAAGGAAACGCTCGACGGCCGTGATCCGGTTGTCTTCAAAAAAGATGATGTAGAAGAGGAGCGCAAAGAAATGCAGTGTGTAGAGGTTCTGAACGATCTGCGCGACATGGAAATATTCGGTCAGGGCGGTGCGGAAGTGCGCCTGTTTCCGGACGGGAGGCCCGGATTTGCGTATCTTCCGGAGGATGAGCCGCCGGAAGGTGCCCAGCAGGGACAGGACAATCACCAGCAGCCATTCCGTGATCAGGGGGGTGTAATTGTAGAGCGCCGGTTCCAGGCTGGAGTAAAAAAAGACGGAATACAGGACGAGCGCTGCCGTTACGGGCAACAGCATGAACAGGAAGATATTTTTCCTGAACAGGGCGCCGAAGAGGGCAAGGCTTCCGGTGCAGATGACAAGTGTGAAGACGAACGAAATGCGGCTGGGATACAGTGCGTTCAGCACCATCAGCAGCAGCAGCGGCAGCAAGCCTGTCGCCTGGCTGTTCAATCCCTGTTTGCGACTTTTTTCTTTCATATAATTGGCTGTACAGTTTATTTCTCTGTTTATTACAAATTCAACGGGCAAAAGGTTCACGGAAAATTTCCGGCATGGTATGACGACCGCACCCGCGGTCCGCTGTCGACGTGCCGGAATCCCCCGGCCTGGCTGTTCAATCCCTGTTTACGACCTGTTTCTTTCATAATTCTCCTTTCTCCTTTCTCCATTCTCCTTTCTCCATCAGTTCACGGAATATTTCCGGCATGGTATGAGGAGCGCACCAGCGGCCCGCTGTCGACGTGCCGGAATCCCCTGTCCAGGGCGGTGCGGCGATAGCGGTCGAACTGTTGCGGCGAGACGTATTCGGCGACCGGGATATTGCGGCGCGAAGGTTGCAGATACTGGCCGACGGTGAGGATGGAGACGCCTGCCCGGAGAGCGTCGTCCATCAGGGCCTCCACTTCCTGTTCCGTTTCGCCCAGCCCGACCATGAGACCCGTTTTGGCGCGGAGGCCCTGCGAGGCGACGCGCGCAAGCACCGACAGACTGGTCGCGTAACGGGCGGCGCTCCGGACGTGCGGCGTGAGGCGCCGGACGGTTTCCAGGTTATGGGCAATGATGTCCGGCGCGGCTTCGATGATGCGGTCGACCTGTTCCAGCGCGCCCCGGAAATCGGGTATCAGGGTTTCCAGCGTCGTGTGCGGATTTTGCTTCCGGATGCAGCGGATGGTCTGCACCCAGTGTGCGGCGCCGGCGTCGGGCAGGTCGTCGCGGTCGACCGAGGTGACGACGGCATGGCGCAGCCCCATCAGGCGAATGCTTTCGGCCACGCGCTCCGGCTCCGAGGGGTCGGGCGGGGCGGGTCTGCCGGTCGGGGTGTTGCAGAACCGGCACGAACGGGTACAGACTTCGCCGCCGATCAGGAACGTCGCCGTGCCGCAGCTCCAGCATTCGTTCCGGTTCGGGCACCGTCCGCTGGCGCAGATGGTGTGCAGTCCGTGCGATTCGACAATGCGTCCGGTCTGCCGGAACTGCTCATTCCCGCGCAGGCGTATTTTCAGCCAGTCCGGCTTGCGAACGTGTGGCAGCGTCATCGCGTTTGTCTTAAAGATTTTTAAAGAGAAAATCGGACATCCGCGTGTAGAGGTGCAGGCGCGTGTTGCCGCCGGAGATGCCGTGATTGCGGTCGCGGTATATCTGCATGTCGAACTGCTTGCCGGCCTGTACGAGCGCTTCGGCGTAGTCGAGGGTCTGTTTGAAATGGACGTTGTCGTCGGCCGTGCCGTGGATGAGGAGCAGTTTGCCCTGCAAGTGTCCGGCCAGGCGGATGGGCGAAGTGGCGTCGTAGCCGGCGGCATTTTCGTTCGGCGTGCGCATGAAGCGTTCGGTATAGACGGTGTCGTAATAGCGCCAGTCGGTGGGCGGGGCCACGGCAATGCCGGCGCGGAAGACGCCGCCGCCTGTGCTGAGGGCCATCAGGGTGTTGTATCCGCCGAAACTCCATCCCCAGATGGCGATCCGCGAGCCGTCGACGCCGGGGAGTTTGGCCAGCGCGCGGGCGGCTTCGGCCTGGTCCTGCGATTCGAGTTCGCCCAGCCGCAGGTAGGTGCACTTGCGGAAGGCTTCGCCGCGGGCGCCCGTCCCGCGCCCGTCTACGCCTACGCAGAGGATCCCGTTGGCCGCCAGATACTGTTCCCATCCGAAGTCGTACTGGTCCAGTACCGACTGCGAGTCTGGCCCGCTGTACTGAAACATGACGACCGGATATTTCTTCGACTCGCTGAAGTTTGCGGGCTTTACCATCCAGGCATTCAGTTCAAAGCCGGAGGCGGTCCGGATTTCCAGAAATTCCTTCGGCGCATACGCATAGCGGCTCAGCTTCTCTTTCAGGCCGGCATTGTCCTGCAGGACGCGCAGCGTTTTGCCCGTCCGGGTTTCGTTCAGGGTGACCGTCACGGGCGTGCTGGCCGTTGAAAAGTGATTGACGTAATAGGCGAAATTCCGGCTGAAGGCGGCATGGTTGGTGCCCTGGCGCGTCGACAGGCGCGTTTTTACGCCTTTTGCATCCACCCGGTACACCGAACGGCGCAGCGGGCTTTCTTCGGCCGATTCGTAATAGACCGTGTTCGCGGTTTCGTCGATGCCCAGCAGGGCGGTCACATCCCAGTTACCCTGCGTCACCTGGCGCTGCTCCACGCCGGTCGCGGAATACTGGTAGATGTGTGCGTAACCGTCTTTCTCGGACACGTAGAGGAATCCGTCTTTCGTAAAGAGGAGGCGGTTCAGCCAGTCGGCATTGACGTAGCATTTGTTTTCTTCTTTCAGGATCAAACGGAAAACGCCGCTTTTGGGGTTTACAAAGTAGAGGTTAAAGATGTTCTGGTGACGGTTGAGCGTCATCACGGCCAGCTGGCCGGGCTGCGAGGCGAAGGTGATGCGGGGGATGTAGCTTTCGGCATCCACGGGCGTATTCAGGGTTTTGATTTCTTTGGTCTCCACGCTGTAGGAGTGGAGCGTCACCGTCGCGTTTTTTTCTCCTGCCTTCGGATACTTATAGGTATACGCTCCGGGATAATATCCGTCGCCATAGGTCTGCATCGAATATTCGGGCACTTCGGACTCGTCGAAACGGACAAAGGCCAGATGTTCGCTGTCGGACGACCAGGCCATCAGGTTCGTCACCGAAAACTCTTCTTCGTAAACCCAGTCGGTTGCGCCGTTGATGATCCGGTTGGGAACGCCGTCTTTCGTCACCGGGATCTCCGTGTCGAAGTCGAATTTCTTCAGCCGGATGTTGTTGTCCGCCACAAAGGCGCACATCCTCCCGTCCGGCGAAAAGGTTGGGATCATCACTTTCCCGCCGGCTTCGCAGAGCGGCTGCACCATGTTCCGGCGCACATCATAGACGTAGACGTCCGCCCGGTACGAACGGCGGTAAATGGCTTCCGTCGCGCGCCAGATCAGAATCCGGTGACCGGTCGAACTGATTTCGTATCCCTCAAAGCTGTCAAAGGCACATTCCCGCGCCCTGCGCACGTCGAACAGCGTATCCACCGGCGCCCCGGTGCGCCAGGCATATTTGACAATCATGGTATGTTTTCCGTTGATGGCCGTATAGTGTTCGCCGTCCGGCGTCGACCGCAATTCGCCGGCAGCCGTTTCCTGGCGGAAGGCGCCGTCCACGACGTCTTTCAATTCCACCTGCCTGCTGCCCTGCTGCGCATGAATGCCCCCGGCAATCAAAAGCGACAGTATAAAGTTGATTTTTTTACCCATAGTTTGTTTTTTGAATGAATCATCCGTTTTATCTGCATTTTTTTCCGGACAAAGGTAAAAAAATAGTTTCAATATCGACATTCCGCTTCGGCGACGGGCGCATTTCAGCGGGTCGTTTTTCATACCCGCGCCTGTGGCCGTAAAAGGGCGCGGCACGTGCCTTTATCCGCCAGACGGCGCCACCTCAAAAAAAGAATTGTCGCCGCCGGCCCGTTTTTGGCCGTCAACGGAATATTGCCTACTTTTGTGCTGATTCTGAATATAAATCAAAAAAAAGACAGACATGGCCGATATAAAAAGATTATACCGTTCAAACGATGACAAAATGATTGCCGGCGTATGCGCCGGAATCGCAGACTATTTCGTGCTGGATCCCACGCTGGTGCGCATCGGATACATCCTGCTGTGCGTATTCACCGCCTTTGCCGGCGTAGCAGCTTATCTGATCCTGTGGATTGTCGTTCCTGCAAAAAAGAAACTGTATCCATGACATTTCAGGTTATTTCGTCTTTTCAACCCACGGGCGACCAGCCGGAAGCCATCCAGGCGCTGTCGGAGGGCATCCTGAGCGACGTGCCCTGCCAGACGCTGCTGGGCGTGACCGGCTCGGGGAAGACGTTTACCGGTGCCAATGTGATCGAAAAGGTGCAGAAACCGACGCTGATCCTGAGCCACAACAAGACGCTGGCCGCCCAGCTGTACAGTGAGTTTAAAGGTTTTTTCCCGGACAGCGCGGTAGAATATTTTGTGTCCTACTACGATTACTATCAACCGGAAGCCTACCTGCCGGTATCGGACACGTATATCGAGAAAGACCTGTCCATCAATGCCGAGATCGACAAGCTGCGCCTGCGGACCACCGCGTCGCTGCTCTCCGGCCGGCGCGACGTGATTGTCGTATCTTCTGTTTCCTGCCTTTACGGTATGGCCGATCCTCGCGCGTTTGCCGAGAAGGTGGTCTTTCTCAAAAAAGGGCTGAAAGTGCCTCGCGACAAGGTGCTCCGGCAGTTTGTGGATGCCCTGTACGTAAACAACAAGGTCGATTTTCACAGCGGCAGTTTCCGGGTCAGCGGCGACACGGTCGATGTGTTCCCCTCCATTGAAAGCTTCGACGGCATCGCCTACCGCATTGAGTTCTGGGGGGATGAGATCGAGCGGATTGCTTCGTTCAACCCCGTGAGCGGACAGGAATACGACGAGCAGTTGGAACTGAACATCTATCCGACCAATCTTTTTGTCACCTCGCAGGATCGCATCCATACGGCCATCCGGGACATCCGGCATGATCTGGTCCGTCAGATCGACTGTTTCCTGAGTGCCGGAAAGAAACAGGAAGCCCGACGGCTGGAAGAGCGGGTGCTGTTCGATCTGGAAATGATTCAGGAACTGGGACACTGTTCGGGCATTGAGAACTATTCCCGTTATTTTGACGGGCGGCAGTCCGGGGAGCGTCCGTTCTGCCTGCTGGATTATTTTCCGGAAGACTTTCTGCTGGTGATTGACGAAAGTCATGCGACGATACCGCAAATCCGGGCGATGTACGGAGGCGATCATTCCCGCAAGGGCACGCTGATTGAATACGGCTTCCGGCTGCCGGCCGCGGAAGATAACCGTCCGCTGACGTTCAGCGAGTTCGACTCGCTGGCGCCGCAGACCGTCTATGTGAGTGCAACGCCGACCGAATATGAACTGACCAAAAGCGAAGGCATCGTGGTGGACCAGGTGATTCGTCCCACCGGGCTGCTGGACCCGCCCATCGACGTGCGTCCGAGCATGAACCAGATCGACGACCTGATGGAGGAAATCAGGCAGCGGACGCTGGTGGCGGAACGTGTGCTGGTGACGACGCTGACCAAACGGATGGCGGAGGAACTGACGACGTATCTGGAAGGGCTGGGCATCCGGTGCAATTACATACACAGTGACGTGGAAACGCTGGAGCGTGTCCGGATCATGGACGACTTGCGGAAAGGACTGTTCGATGTGCTGGTGGGCGTCAATCTGCTGCGCGAGGGGCTGGATTTGCCGGAAGTGTCGCTGGTGGCGATTCTGGACGCCGACAAGGAAGGATTTCTCCGGTCGCACCGTTCGCTCACGCAGACGGCCGGCCGGGCGGCCCGTAACGTGAACGGAAAAGTGGTCTTCTATGCCGACAAAATCACGGAGAGCATGCAACGCACGATCGATGAGACGAATCGCCGCCGGGAAAAACAGCTGGCGTATAACGAAAAAAACGGCATTACACCGAAACAGATCGTCAATAATACCCTCTCGCTGCTGGGCGAGAAAGGATCGAAGACTGCCGGGAGCGATTATGCGTATACGATGGCTGCCGGGCCGACGCAGGTTGCCGAGCCGGTGATACAGTACATGAACCGGGCACAGCTGGAGAAAGCCGTCGAGCATACCCGACGGCAAATGCAGGACGCCGCCAAAAAGCTGGACTTTCTGGAAGCCGCGCAATATCGTGACGAAATGTTCAAATTGCAGGAACTGCTGGAAAAAAAGAAATGAAAGATGCAAAAAAGAAACGTGTTATTATTTTTGCTGCTGCTGTGCCGGGCAGGCGACGGCTGGGGACAAGCCGGGGAATCCGCGTACTGCACGGAGGATGACCGGGCCGTATTTGACCGTTACGTCCGGACGATGGACGCGAAACGGACGCTTCCGCTGGGAGAACTGGTCGCAGAAACGGCGCAGTTTTTTCTGGGGACGCCCTATGTGGCTTCCACGCTGGAGAAAGAACCGGAAGGGCTGGTCGTCAATCTGCGCGAAATGGACTGTACCACGCTGGTGGAAACGTGCGTAGCGCTGGCGCAGACGTTGAAATCCGGACAGCCGTCCTTTGAAACCTACGGTCGCTGCCTGCAACGGTTACGCTATCGCGACGGCGTGATTCGCGATTATACCGACCGGCTGCATTACTTTTCCGACTGGATCTGCGAAAACGAACGGAAGGGACTGGTCCGGGACATGACCCGGCAGATGGGCGGCGAACCCTGCCGCATAAGTGTTTCCTATATGTCGGCGCATCCGGAGAATTACCGTCAGCTGAGCTCCCATCCCCAGTGGGTGGAGGTCATCCGCCAAAAGGAAAAGGAAATTTCTGCCCGCAAAGGATATGCCGTCATTCCCGCAGCCTCCGTGGCCGCCTGTGACGCCAGGATGAAAAACGGCGATATCGTATGTTTTGTGACACGCATCGAAGGACTGGACATTTCGCACCTCGGCATCATATACCGGAAAGGGGATGCGTCGAGCTTTATACATGCTTCGTCATCAGCGAAGAAGGTGATTGTGGAACCGCGTTCTCCGGCGCGGTACGCAGGAGATATCCGGACAAACACGGGCCTGATGATTGTCCGACCGGAATAGCGGATTTAAAATGAGAGCCATGTTTTTTTGTATATTTGTTGAGAATATTCTATTTTTGTGCGCTGGAACTATGTTTTATAACAGATTGTGGTAACAGAAAGAAAAGACGTCATTCCGACCAGTTTGTGGGAAGTATGGAGAGTCCTGACGGAACAGGAACGGGAAATCCTCCGAGCCAGGTCGGTCATTCAGCAGTTTAAGCGGAATGAGATGATTTATTGTGAAGGCGACGACCCGAGATACATGATGTGTCTGCTCAAAGGAAAAGTCCGAATATTCAAGAAAGGAGTAGGCGGCCGGAGTCAGATCATCCGCATGATCAAGCCCATCCAGTATTTTGCCTATCGAGCCTATTTTGCCCATGAAAAATACCTGACGGCGGGCTCGGCATTCGAGACCTCCATCGTATGCATCATTCCAATGACGGTAGTCGAGTCGCTGATCCGTGCCAATTCCAACCTGGCCATGTTTTTCATCCGCCAGCTTTCGACCGATCTGGGCATTGCCGACGAACGTACCGTCAACTTGACCCAGAAACATATCCGCGGCCGGCTGGCAGAGTCGCTCCTGTTCCTTCAGGAGTGCTATGGCATGGAAGAAGACGGGGCCACCCTCAGCATCTACCTCTCGCGTGAAGACCTGGCCAACCTCTCCAACATGACAACCTCCAATGCCATCCGTACCCTGTCTACGTTTGTTGCCGAACACATCATTGCGCTGGACGGACGGAAGGTGAAAATCATCGACGAGGAACGTCTTCGCAAGGTCAGTTTGCTGGGATGACCGGGTTTTCTACGCAAGGCGAAATTTTAATCCATGTCCATTACAAATTACTGCCTCAAACCCTTTTATAAAGATATTGACTGATCAATATTTATTTGTACCTTTGCGGCCATGGAAAAGAAACAGCATACGTTAGGTTTTTTGTTGGCGCGGGCGTCAAATTCGATGGCGATGTATCTGAACAGCGTTTTGAGAAAGGAAGGAATAGACCTTCCCCATTCGCAATTTGTCATTCTTAAACGTCTGTATTTTCAGGACGGTATCAGTCAGCAAGAATTGGCGGATTTAGTTTTCAAGGATACGTCGGCTATTAAACGAACGCTGGATATACTGGAAAAGAAAGGATTGATTGAGCGTATTCCCGTCACCATGCGGAAAAACAGCATTAAAATAACAGACGCAGGCAGGGCGCTGACGCCAAAAGTTATGGATTGTCTGGAAAGGTCTAAAGAAACCTGTCTGCATGGTATTAGCGAAGATGAGTATAGAATGCTTACCGGTATTCTCGAAAGGATACATCAAAACATCAACTAATTTTTTTGCCAATACTATTGATTAATCAATGAAATAACTGATAATGCAAAAACAAATCAATCAAAACTGGGCGCTCCTGACACTTTGCTCTGCGTCGTTTTTAGTTCCGTTCATGAGCTCTGCAATTAATCTGTCGTTGCCACAAATAGGCAAAGCGTTTTCGATGGGCGCCGTATCACAAAGCTGGATTGCCGCCATCTATCTGATTACAACTGCCATTTTTCAAGTGCCTTTTGCCCGTTTGGCGGATTTATTCGGACGCAAGAAAATATTCATCGCAGGACTTGTCCTGTTCGGCATTTCCACATTCCTGTGCGGATTGTCGGTTTCGGGAACCATGCTGATTATATTGAGGGCGTTATCAGGTCTGGCTTGCGCGATGATGTTCGGGACAAGCATGGCAATTCTTGTTTCGATTTTCCATCCCCTGCAAAGAGGGAAAGTCATAGGAATCAATACGGCTGTTGTTTATTTTGCATTGGCGTCGGGACCATTTTTGGGGGGAATACTGACTCAGCATTTCGGTTGGCAGAGCCTTTTTTATTTTGTCGGGATTTTGGGAATTATTGTAGCCATACTTGCGGTTGTTATACTGAAACACGAATGGACGGAAGCCAAAGGCGAACATTTTGATTATCTCGGCTCGGTGATTTACGCATTGGGATTATTCGGGCTTATATTCGGTTTTTCGGAATTACCCGGCACGGC
>JAIRXI010000389.1 GCA_031268395.1 Tannerella sp.
TTCTCCCATATAGTAGCCTTTTTGTGTCAACTAACTACTATCGTGTGAAAGGTGGAATCGAAAAATTCCACCTTTTTTTTTGTTTCCGGTGGATATCCCTGTTTTCGCCGCCGCTTTTGAAAATCAAAATAAATCCGGGCCGTCTTTTTTTATGTAAATATTTCATCTAACTTTGTCGCGTTAAAAACAAGCAGAAAAAACATGGCAGTAATGAATTTTGGCGGAGTGGACGAAAACGTAGTCACCCGCGACGAGTTTCCTTTGGAAAAAGCAAGGGAAGTGTTGAAAAATGAAACGGTAGCCGTAATCGGCTATGGAGTACAAGGCCCGGGCCAGAGCATGAATTTGCGTGACAATGGCTTCCGCGTGATTGTCGGTCAGCGGAAAGGCGGCAAGACATGGGAGAAAGCCGTTACCGACGGCTGGGTGCCGGGCGAGACGCTGTTCGAAATCGAAGAGGCTTGTCAACGGGCCACCGTTATCCAGTATCTGTTGTCGGATGCCGCCCAGATCGAAGTCTGGCCGCGTATCAAACCGCATCTGACAGCAGGCAAGGCACTCTATTTCTCACACGGTTTTGGAATCACGTACAAGGAACGTACCGGCATTGTTCCGCCGGACGGTATCGACGTGATTCTGGTAGCGCCGAAAGGTTCGGGCACGTCGTTGCGCCGGATGTTTCTGCAGGGCCGCGGTTTAAATTCGTCCTACGCCATCTTCCAGGATGCAACGGGACATGCGAAAGAACGCGTGATTGCGCTGGGGATCGGCGTCGGTTCGGGATATTTGTTTGAGACGACGTTCAGGAAAGAAGTATATTCCGACTTGACCGGCGAACGCGGGACATTGATGGGCGCCATCCAGGGACTGCTGCTGGCGCAGTACGAAGTGTTGCGCGAAAACGGGCACAGTCCCTCGGAAGCGTTCAACGAAACGGTGGAAGAATTGACGCAATCGCTGATGCCGCTGTTTGCCGAGAACGGAATGGACTGGATGTACGCCAATTGCTCCACGACAGCGCAACGCGGTGCACTGGACTGGATGGGGCCATTCCATGACACGACGAAACCCGTCTTTGAAAAGCTGTACCGGGAGGTGGCTTGCGGCAACGAGGCGCAACGTTCCATCGACACCAATGGCAAACCCGACTATCGCGAAGGCCTGGAAAAAGAACTGAAAGCACTCCGGGAAAGCGAGATGTGGCGTGCAGGCGCGGTCGTTCGACGGCTGAGGCCGGAGAATTATTGAGCGAGCGTCGAAATCCCGGCTGAGACTGGGGACTAAGGAGCTGTCTGAAAATAAACGTCACATTTACCGTTCTGTTTTTTACCGTACTTCAGCCCGAAAATGCTTACATACCCCGGTATGCGCACATTTTTCGGGCTTCGTCCCGCAAAAACATCTCCGATAAATGTGTGACGTTTATTTCCAGACAGCTCCTAAGCAGGACAGGAACAGTGGCGACAGTCCGGAAACCGGTTGTGCCTGCAGCGAGTAAGCGCACATGAACTGTGCCATTTTGTCCTTATTTTTGACTAAACAGTATTTTTAGCCGGTTTTATAGTGCCAATTTGTCTTGAAATAATCCGGAATGGGTGTTTGGCCTCCTTTTTGCGGTGTGTACAGATGAACCGGGAAATAGTTTCCGGGGAACAGTAAAACAAATATGATTAACAAAAATAGGAGGATAAAACAATGATGCCAACAAAAAGAACGAACTGGTTACCGGGTATTTTCAACGATTTCTTCGGTAATGAGTGGGTAGAGCGGCCGAGCGTAGCATCTCCCTCGGTCAACATTATTGAGAACGAAAAGGAGTATAAAGTCGAAATCGCCGCACCCGGGCTGACGAAAAAAGATTTTCGTATCGACGTGCACGACGACAACCGCCTGATTGTCTCAGTGGAAAAGAAGTCGGAGACCCGAGATGAGGACAAGGGAAACAAATACCTTCGTCGGGAATTTACATTCAGCAGTTTCCGCCAGAGCATGATTCTGCCCGATAACGTGGACAAGGATCAAATCAGGGCAAAAGTGGAAGACGGCGTATTGCATATCGAAATCCCTAAAATCCTGAAAGAAGAAAAAGCTCAGGCTGTAAAGCAGATAGAGATACAGTAATTTTTCAGCATCTCATCCGGGATTGTATGTGACAGGCCCGCAGCAAGCATAAAGCTCCGCTGCGGGCTTGTTGTTTGTCCGGGATGCCTCCGCCGGATGCGGAAGAAGCCCAACATGTCCATATAACAGCCGGAGCGCCGATAAAACCATGTGTTCATGGAACGAAGCGCTTTATGACAGCCATACGGCAAACTTTCGTTTCAGACAGACCACCTCATTTCCACCTCCTTTTGATAACAAAACAACCTCAGTAGCAGATGAGATATACGGGCGGACCTTATTACCTCCTTATCCCCGGTTACGGTGAAAGGCAAGTACCTGTTGGCGAAAGGTAAACCTGTTTTTTCAAAAAGAACAGCCGTACCGGATAGATACTGAGCATGGTATAAAAGAGCTGGAAACTTGCATGATTGACGGTTCTCAATCCGTATGGCAGGTGCGGTAGATCCGGTCGCAGGTTCCGTTTTCGCGGAGCACGCGAAACCAGTGGTTGAGGCTGTCGAGCAGGACGGGGGAAGTTTTGCGCACCGCCCACGACTGGAACTGTGTGAAACCGATATCGGTGAGGATATCAATTTCGGGAAACTGCTTCTGTGCCGCACGGGCTTGCTGACGGTCGCAGACGGCGTAGTCAATATCGCCTTTGGCTACCATGATGATCAACTGTTCGGCTGCATAAAGCGGATCTTCGACGATGCGGATCGTGTCGCCGATTTCGTGCTGCAGGTTGCGCAGGCGCAACAGCACCGGCGAGTTTTCAGGCACATGAAGAGTCTTCCCGGCCAGCGCCAGCTGGTTGCGCACGGGTTCGACGCCGTTGTTTGCGGCGGCATTCCGCTGGACGAGCACCTGCCTGTCGAGCACAATCGGATCGGTGAACAGGCAGGATTCTTTCAACTCGCCGGTCGTGGGAATGTTTTGGGCAATAATGTCGTAATCCTGGCCGAACAGGCCTTCAAAACTCTTTTCAAGGCTCATCTCAGGATACAGTCGCACTTCTATCCCGGCAAGCTGTGCAATGGCCCGGCACAGTTCATACTGAAAGCCCCCGGTCGAGTCTCCCGCAAGATAAAGGCCCGACGGACCGTATGCCGTCACGATGCGCAGCACTCCTTCGCGGCGGATGTCGTCGCAGTCGCGTGGCGGGAGCGGGTGCGACACGACGTAAAACAGCACGCCCATTGTCCCGGCGGCCAGTGCAAGAAGGGTCAGGTAGAGGACAAACAGTTTTCTTGAAAGCATGGCCATTCGCAACAGTTAATTGTTGAACGTGACGGCCAGCCCGATCTTGACAACCATCGGATTCAACGGGTAATGCGGCATGGAGAAATACTGCGGATGATTGATCACCAGGCTCCCCAGATTATAGCCCGTGACGAAGAAACAGGTCTGCTTGAGGTGGAAATTGGCGTAAGCGTTAAGCAGGGGATAGCCGCCCATTACCATCTGATCCTGGAGCTGAAACTGCTGGGTGGCCGGTTCGTAGCGGGGGACGTGGTAGGAGGTGTAGTAATGCACGTCTGCCCCGAGCTGCACGCTCAATACCTTGACCAGCCGGAAGGCCACATACATGTTGGACCAGGCGCTCAACTGCGGCAGGGGCAACACCCGGTCGTTGCTGCTCAGCTGGTATGCCAGTTCGTTTTCCCATCCGAATCCCCTGTAACGGAAATCCTGATTCAGGCGTCCGGTGACGACCTGCAGGTTGGCGCCATACTGTTCCGGCACGCCGTCCGTATTGAAAAACACGTGGTTCTGGATGCTCTCCACCCCGACAGAAAGCCGGGTATGCGTCTGTTGCCAGGCCACCTGGCCTTCGGCATATACGCGCTGGATATTATTCAGGTCCGCGTCCCACCGGAAATAACGGCCGTGGTAATGACGCCAGTAGAAAGCCGGCCGCAGGTTTTTGACATATCCCCGGACCTGAACGGAGGCTTCTTTTCCGAACAGGCGGAAGCGCGTCCCGGCGTCGCCTTCGATGCGAAATTCGCCCAGATCGTCTCCCAGCACGCACAGTTCGCCCCGCGCCCGGTATGTCAGAAGGCTTCCCCGGCGTTTGGACAGTTCGGCGCCGACAAAGGTGGCAAACTCTTCGTACTTCATTTTTCCAAGCAGCGAATCGCCGGGCAGAAAAAACTTTCGCTGTTCAAAAGAGGCAAAAGCCGTCAGTCCGAACTTCGCCCAGTCCTGGAAACCCTCGCGAAGGGCAAGCGCCACGGTATTGTTCAGCCGCCACATCGACGTATAGTCGTTCAGCAGCGAATCCGCCTTTCCGAAGCGGTTGGCGTAACACGTGTCGACGATGTGGCCGCGGTCGGTCGAGACAAACCGCCGGCTGTGATTTTCGTATTCAATGGTATGAATCACGCTCGAAACGGGCACAAAGACTTCATTGGCATGGAGGTCTTCCTGATTCTCCTCCACATCGGCCGGAGGAGGCGGCGGCGCGATGTCCGGGTTGCCGGCATTTTCCTTTTCAGCTTCCTTCGCAGCCCGGGCCTCCTGTTCTTCTTTTTCCTGTTCCTTCCGCCGCTTCTTTTCCTGTTCCCTTTCGGTCAGTTCGCGATAGAAGCCGAGGTTGTAGCGGTGCGAGAGGAAAAAACTCTGCCCCCGTATCCGGTTCCACACACTGGAGAAACGGGTGGGGAATGACTGGGTATCCACCTTCCGGCGTCCATTCGCAAATTCGTCGGGATGTGTAATGTAGCGGTCGTTCGTCAGACCGCCGTTTTCGCTGTTGACCATATTGAAGTTGCGGACATGGGCGCTGGCTTCGTAACGGTCGGAACGGTAGCTTCCGAAAAAGCGGTAATTGATCATCTTGTTGCCGTTCGACTGGTAATGTCCGCGGCTGTACACATAGTCAAAATCGCCTCCTGCATTGATTTTCCTGCCGAAGTTGCTCGTCAGGAATATCTTCAGCTGTTCTTCGCGGTAGGTCGACCCTCCGGCACGTGTATACAGGACATTGCTGTAGGGCACTTTCGTGTCATAAAAACAGCCGTTCCGGGGCGTGATAACATAGCGGTCGTAGTTATCGGCAAAGATAAAATCGCGTTCTCCTTCGTTCCGTTCGGCGAAGATGCGGCTTTGCGACGGTGCGGCGATATTGCCCGTATGCGCCACGGCAATACCCTGTCCATCCGGAAGCGTACGATTGGCCATGTTCAGGTAGGACGTATCCATGGGCGTCACATAGGGGTCGCCCAGTCCGGTCAGGCGATAGGCCGTAATCCGTTGCGTTGCCGTCGAATCGCCGGTCTCGGCCAGCGAATCGGGCAGCTGTGCAGCCGCATTCCTGGCGCTCAGCGAAAAACTGCCGCGTCCGCCCGCAGGACGGTTTTGCGCCGCAGGCCCCACGGAACAGACGACGATTGCATACAACACGATGTAGAAGCGCTTCACGAAAATGGGTAATAATTAATGATTTTGCGTCCATTGCTGTCTGCCGGCCAGCAACAGGTAATCGAGCAGCGTCATGGCAGTCATAGCCTCGACGACAGGAACGGCGCGTGGCAAGACGCATGGGTCATGACGGCCGCGGGCTTTCAGAATGGCGTTGTGGCCGTCCCTGTCCACCGTTTCCTGTTCCATCAGCAGTGTCGGGACAGCCTTGAAGGCGACGCGGAAATAGATGTCTTCCCCGTTGGAAATACCACCCTGGATACCGCCGGAAAAGTTGGTGCGCGTGCGGATGGCTTTCCCGTCGTTGAAGAAACGGTCATTTTGTTCGGATCCCCGGTAGAGGGGAGCCTCGAATCCGATGCCGTAATCGAAGCCCTTGACGGCATGAATGCTCAGCATGGCGGCTCCCAGGGCCGCATGCAACTTGCCGAACACCGGTTCGCCCAGTCCGGCCGGCACGCCCTGCACAACGCACGAGACGATGCCGCCCACCGTGTCGCCCGTCGCTCCGATTTCGCCGATCAGGGCTTCCATCTCTGCCGCTCTGATCGGATCGGGACAGCGCACCGCATTCGTTTCCGTCAAGTCCAGGTCATAATCGCCGTAGCTTCCTTCCAGCCGGATATGAGCCACTTGTGAGGTGTATGCCCGGACGGTGATCCCGTGCTGACGCAGGAGCAGTTTGGCGATGGCGCCGCCCACGCACCGGACAGCCGTCTCCCGGGCCGACGCGCGTCCGCCGCCGCGCGGGTCGCGGATGCCGTATTTGAACTGATAGGTGTAATCGGCATGTGACGGACGGAAAAAATCTTTCATTGCATCATAGTCCTGCGGGCGGCTGTTTTCGTTGCGGATGAAAAATCCCATGGGTGCGCCTGTCGTGCGGCCTTCGTAGATGCCGGAGAGAAATTCCACCTCGTCCGGTTCCCTGCGCGGCGTCGTAATGGGGGATTGCCCGGGACGGCGACGGGCCAGTTCCTGCCGGACAAACGCCATGTCCACAATCAGTCCTGACGGGCAACCGTCGATCACGCCACCGATCCCTGTGCCGTGCGACTCGCCGAACGAAGTCAGTCGATAAATGTTTCCGAATGTATTCACGGGTTAGGCAGATTATGTTTCCGGAAAGCGCCGTTCAGCAGCCACAGCCACACTTTTGCTCGCTGCCGCAGCAACTGTCGTCGTTGCAGCAGTTGTCGTCGCAGTTGCAGTGACATCCGCATCCACCGTGCACAGAGGTCGACAGTTCGGCAATTTCCCCGGCCGTTGCTTCATGCACATCCAGCACTTTTCCGTCGAAATGAAGCGTTTCGCCAGCCAGCGGATGGTTGAAATCCATCAGTACCGTATCTCCTCTTACTTCCAGGACGGAACCGTTCAGTTGCTGTCCGTCGGCAGTCATCATCGGCACGGTATTCCCTTCGCTGATGAATGCGTCGTCGAACCGGCCGTCCACTTCAAAGACGTTCTTCGGCAGTTCGAGCAGGTTTCCTTCCTCGTATTCGCCATAGGCATTTTCGGGGGAAAGGGAGAACCGGAAGGTCTCACCCTTCGCCAGACCGCTCAACCGGCTTTCAAAGGCGGGCAACATGGCACCCAGTCCGTAAATAAACTTCAGGGGACGTTCCGCTGTCGCCTGTTCCATCAACTCGCGATCCTCGCCTTCCCCCACGTTCAGGTCGTAAGAGACCGATACAAATTTGTTGGCTGTAATATTCATCCGATTCTGCAATATAATAATGATTCGTGTACAAAGGTACGATAAAAAATTGTCATTCCCGTATTTTCGGGGTGCATTCCAAATGGTCGCATTGGGAGGTTCACAGTCTTTCGCTAAAAAAGTTGACTCACAAAAGAGTTAAACAGACAAAGAAACAACAGTTGTATTTTGAAGCTGTAATTAGTTTACATTTATGAGCATGGATATGGCAAAAATCGCATATCCAAATACATCATCATGTATTTATTTTGCATCCCTTATAACACTTCTCTGTGTCGTGAATGTTGAAACAAAACCGTATCTTTGCTTCCGGATAAGCAAATGTATCATCATCAAAATTATATTATATGAAGAAAACAGCTCTTTACCTGACCCTGTGTCTCTGCTGCTTCGGGTGGCCGGCGGCGGCGCAGACCATCAAAGTATCTGTGGCCGACTTCGGTCTGAAGCCCGGCACGCGCGAAAATGCCGTCCCCTATGTCAAGAAGGCGCTTGAGGCCTGCCGCGCCTCCAGAAATGCGCTGATAGTCTTCCCGCGCGGGCGTTACGACTTCTGGCCCCAACACTGCACCGAGCGAGCCTACTTCGAGTCGAACACGACCGACGTCAATCCCAAACGGCTGGCCGTCCTGGTGGACCGGGCCGAGGGCCTGATCATCGACGGCGAGGGTTCGGATTTCGTGTTCCACGACCGGATGCAGCCCTTTACCGTGGACCGGAGCCGCCACATCACGCTCCGCAACTTCACTGTCGACTGGGACATCCCGCTCACGGCACAGGCTCTCGTCACGCAGTCCGCCGACAGTTGCATCGACCTGCAGATCAACATCCTTGAATCGCCCTACCTCATCGAAGACGGCAAGCTGCTCTTCGTTGGCGAAGGCTGGAAAAGCCCCTGGGAGGGCACAATGGAGTTTGACGGGGAAACGCGCGCCGTCGTCCCGCAGACGGGCGATGCGGGCTGCCTCCGGTCCCGGGGCGAATATCAGGCGGAAGAACTGGCCCCTGGACAGGTGCGCCTCCACAATCCATGGCGGCGCAGGCCGGCCGTGGGCAACTGGCTCGTCCTGCGCCACAGTCAGCGCGACCATGCGGGGATATTCATCGTGGACAGCCGCGATGTGTCCGTCGAGAACGTCGACATCTATCACACGGCCGGGTTGGGCATCCTGTCGCAATATTCCGAAAACCTGACCTTCACCGGTGTGAACTGCGTCCCGAACGAACGCAAGGGGCGCATCCTGGCCGGACACGACGACGGCTTCCACTATTCGAACTGTCGGGGCGATGTGGTTGTGAAAAACTGCACCTTTCACGCCCTGATGGACGACCCTGTCAACGTCCACGGCACAGCCGTGCGTATCCTCGAACGGCTGGACGACTATACGCTCCGTTGCGGGTTCATGCACCACCAGAGTGTCGGCATGACCTGGGCGCGGATGGACGAAATGACCGGATTCATCGACAACGAAACGATGCAGACCGTCGGCGTCGGGATCGTGGACCACTACCGCCGGATCGACGACGAGACATTCGAAATAGCCTTCCGGCAGGCCATGCCGAAAAGCGTGGCGGCGGGCCATGCACTGGAAAACTTGACGTGGACGTGCAGCGTGTCCATCACCGATTCGCATTTCAAGAGTTGCCGTGCACGGGGCGTACTGATTTCCACACCCGGCAGGGTGGTGATTGAGAACAACATTTTCGAATCGAGCGGTTCGGCCATCCTGATCGCGGGCGACGCCAACTACTGGTACGAAACGGGCGCCGTCAAGGATGTGCGAATCGCGAAAAACGTCTTCCGGGCGCCCTGTCTGACCTCCATGTACCAGTTTTGCGAGGGCGTAATCAGCATTTTCCCTGAAATCCCGCAGAAAACCGCCGCAACGCCACCTTTCCACCAAAACATTACCATCACGGAAAACGAGTTCCACCTCTTCGACGCGCCGATTCTCTACGCCCTGTCGGTAGACGGACTGGAATTTTCAAACAACAGGCTGATACGCAGCTATCAGTTCGAGCCATTCCATCATCGGAAACACGGCCTGACGTTTGAGGCCTGTCACCACGTGACGGTGAAGGGCAACACGGTCGAGGGCGACCTGCTGGGGAAAACCGTACAACTGATCCGGACGCCACGGAGGGAATGCAAACTCGACAGAGATTCGCCGTTCAAAATCGCAGCCGCAACGCCGGCAAAAGGCAACTGACGCGGGAAGGATCACCGGCAAAACTCTGTGTTTAAACATGACCCGTCCCGGCCGGGATGGAATGTTGGCAGAAAACGCAACATAACCACCCGTCCGGGACGGAATGTGAAAGGCGCGACAGCTTGTTTCCGGGTTTACTTCTTTGGCAGCCACCCGAAATCTACATACTCCCAGTCAAATTCGCCGACGCTGTCGGCGCTCACCAGCAGGAAACCCTCTTCCGTTCCGTGGAACGGGCCGTTCCACCAGTTGGCGCAGACAGCGCCGGCAGTGATGTACTGCACATCCTGCATCCATATTTCCTCGTGTATGTGCTGGTGCCCCTGCAGGACAAGTTTCAGGTTGTGTTCGCGGAAGATCTCCAGTTCCTCCCTGAAATTGCAGACCACGTCCGTGGGAGTGAATTTTGTTTCCACCGCAGGATAGTACAGCGAGTAGACCGGCACATGCTGCGCCAGGACAATGGGTGTGGCCAGCGGCACGTGCAGCAGTTCGCGCCTCAGCCATTCCATCTGTTCCGCGCCGATGCACAGGTCGCCGGCGTCGGTACGCTGCACGGAGTTGAGGACGAAGAAACGCACGCCCCGCTGCTCGAATGTGTAGTAGGAACGGCCGCCGAGGTGCGAGTTGAAGACCTCGTCGCCGTCGGGACAGCCCTTTTCGGCGTCGAAATAGCGGTCGTGATTGCCGATAGTCGAATAGTATGGCAGTCCCGTCTCCTCTGCCGCCTGTCTGAACGCCGTGTACATGCTGTCGGCCTCCTCCCGCGAGAGCTGGCTTCCCATGTTGATGTCCACCAGGTCGCCGCCGAAGATGAGAAACTCGGCATCCGTTTCTTTTGCCCGTTTGAGGGCCTGCCTGAGGCCGTCATAACGGTGGCGGCTGTTGGCCCTGTTCAGGTGCACGTCCGTGAGGAAGGCAAACGTTAGCGGCTTTTCTGTCCGGGCCGGAGCGGCGACGGCCGGCGCCGGGGCTATGTGGAAGGTGGCCAGGTTGCCCCTGTGGTCGCTCGGCCAGATGGCGTCAGGCGTCAGGACGGGATCGGCAGAGCGGTCCGGCGCGATTTCCCCGTGGTCGACGGAGGCTGCCGGGCCGACCAGGCAGACGTTGTACAGCGTGACGCCCGGCTGCGGACAGTAGTAAATGAAATCAATCCGGTCGCGTTCGTCGGCTTCCGGCGCGGAAAACAGGTCTTTCAGCCGGGCGGCCCCGTTGCCTGCCGGCCAGGTGAATCCCGGATGCGTCACGGCGTCGGGGTAGCGCTGCCGCCAGGCGTCCCGGTAGCCGGCCTGTTCGAGCATCTGCGAAACGTCCCACGCGACGACAGCCCCGCGGTGGTCGCGCATGTCTTTCGTATCCGCCTGCCAGTCCCGGTGCGAAGGCTCGTTGAAATCGCCTCCCAGGATGACGGAATGTCCCCTGGCGGTTTCCGAGCGGGCGTCGCGGAGGAAGCCCCGTATGGTCTCGTCGCGCCAGGAAACGCGGCCGGCGGCAAGGATGGAGTCCGGGTCTGCTACGGGCGCGTCCATCCGGCCCCACGACGCCGAACAGTATCCGCGTGACAGGTAAGGCGCGTAGTTGCGATGATCCAGGTGAGTGGAATAGACTGTCACCGTCTGCCCGTTGACCGCAAGGCGCGCTTTCACCACCGGCCGGTAACAGGCCTCTTCCGGTGTCGGGAGGAAGGCCGACACAGCTTCCGGTTTGTATTTCGACAGGATCCCGACCGGGAGGTTACGCCCGTCGCCGTAATACGTTTTACCGCGTTTGCCGAGTTCGTCAATCACCTGCTGTGCCAGCGACGTCCCGCCGTCTGCCACACTCGCCAGCTCGCACAGCAGCACGACGTCGGGATCTGTCCGGTCGATCAGGTCGATCAGCCCCTGCGTGCCGCCTTCTACGCGCGAGGCATTTACCCATACGTTCAACTGTAATACTTTCATGTCCACGCTCTTTTCGCTTGAACAGGATACTGCCAGGCACCATAGCGCCAGGCATACATAAAAAAAACTGCACTTTGTCTTCATTCTGTAATAATTTTTTGAAACATAAAATCCATATTTTCGGTATATTCGGCACCAAAGGTATGGATATTTCTCCGACTGGCCATAGGGTTTTCGGAAATCTGCATCCGCTGGTTCCTCTCTTTTTGCGTGTCATGTCCGGGTTTGGTCATACCCGTTTCGCCCTGCAGTGCAATCTTTTTTTGCCGGCAATCTCCTTCCTGCGAGGCAAAAGTGATTAACCCGCCGGCGAAAATCCTGCTGCCTGTTTTGATTCTTTAATTTTCCGGTTGCAAAAGGATCACTTTTTTTTGATTTCGAATAGAAAGAGGGTGCGTCAAAAGCACGTAGATGACGCAGATCGGACGGATTTGCGCGGATTTTTTATAAATCTTATTTTGCACTTGCGACAAACTGTGTCCCGGCAGGTCGACGGTTATATAGTGCACGTTATCTGCTCTTATTGGATGACAGGTATACATGAACATCTGTGATTCCTTTCAGTAATCACGCGATGAAGCTTTTGTAAGTACGCCGGTGGAGCTTGGGCCGGAAAAATAGCAGCCCCCAAGTGTACAGGTCGACGGTAGCGGTCACTTTCGGATGGAGGCAGAGTTGTTGCCACAGCCTGTATTTTGCGGAAGAAGCGCGGATGCCTTCCATGACACATACGGTTTCGTCATGTATGCGGGGAAGGCTCTGGCGGAAAAATTTCGCCAGCGAGGTTGCGTCCGGTTCCCGGTTCCAAAAAAGACAGTCTATCTGCGGAAGCGTTTCCAGCGCTTCCGGAAGCAGTTTGTCGAAGTTTCCCGCCCGGATTTCGATGCGGGAATGCGACTTTTGCGGAAGCAGCGCGTGCGTCATGGTCGCCATGGCGGGTTCGCTTTCCAGCACAATGCAGTGCAGGCCGGACGCATAACCGGTCAGGCTCAGCGGGATCAGCCCCGCGGCAGAACCGAGCGTCAGTATGAACCGGGGTTTGCAGAAGTTCGCCAGGCGGAACAGCAATTCACTTTCCTGCTGCGTGAGGCCTTGCCTGCGGAAGAGGTCCCGGACAAAGACCTGCCGGCCCTGCCGGAGGATGGTCCGGTCGGAGTGAAGCAGTTGTTGCCGTGCCGCGGCAAGTTCATGATAAAAATAGTACGGGCACCGTTCTTCAATCACACGGGTAATCAGGTTGAATGCAAAAGGTGAGTGTATCCCGTATCCCCCGCGGCAGAAAAGCCTTCGGCAGATTGACGCCTTCATATTCATCCGCCGGACTTACGCCTTACCGTATAATTCGCCTGCCGAGTAATTCAGGAACCGGTTGAACGGCTGCAAGATCCTGAAAACCTCCGCCGCCTGCTCAATCCAGTCGCCCGTGCAGAAAAAAGCGTCCGGCCTGGCCGACGAGACTACGAAATCCTTATGTTTGAGGATATGATCATGGGCGTAATCGGTCGGGAAGCCGGCAGGCATCCGTTTAAGCATCCCGCCTTCGAGCGCCGGATAGACGGCCTTGAAGTGTTTGTTTTCGATAATCTCCAGGAACTCGTCCATATTGTCGTAAATATCCTGCCGCAGTTTTTTCAGCAGGGGCGGCGGCGGACACCATATACCGCCGGAAAGAAAAGCTTCGTCCGGTTCCAGATGGACATAATAACCCGCATAGTTGCTGGCCTTTCCGCCATACACGGCAATATAGGCGCCGAGATGAGTCTTGTATGGCGTCTTGTCGGGAGAAAAACGGATATCGCGGTAGATGCGGAAAATGCAATTTTTCGCATTCAGTCCGGCAATTTCGGGATCGAACGCTGCGATACGGTCAATCAGTTGCTGCAATTGGCCGGAATACTCCCCAAGCAGTGCATCGTACCGTTTCTTGTTGGCCTGAAACCATTCCCGTTGATTATTTTCCCGGAGTTCACGTAAAAATTGAAAAAGCGCCGTATTCATACCATTTAATAATTGATCGTGGCAAAGATACGATAAATTGCCGGAAAACCTGTTTCTCTGTCAGGGCAGGGTGCGGTTCAAATGGTCGTTTTTCATATTTATGCCGGCGGCAGTTATCGGGGAGAACTGGCAGACGCTTTGATGCTCAATAAATTTATTCGCAATGACATTTAAACAGTTCTTTAACCCGCAGGAAAAAAGACACCTGTTTCCGGCAAAAAACAGCCTGTTTCGTGCATAAACCCACCGGAGTCCCGAAACACGGAAACATGGCATTCCACAGTATCTCCGCTTTCCGGTTAATATATTTAAAAAACCGGACAGCTCTTGTTTTTTAATTGTACATTTGGCCCTTCAAAGGCCGGGGCCGGATGCAGGTCCGGAAGTGATTTTGAATTTGCAATAAACCGGCTTCAATATTGAACAACAAAAGACTGGATGAGGAAAAAGACTGGATTGACGCTATTTATGTGTAGCGTGGCAGCGATAGTTCTGGCGGGGCCTGCCATACGGGTGAAAGGTACCGTTGTGGAGGCAGGGACCCTGACCCCGATTGATTTTGGCGATGTACTGCTCTATGTAAAGGGCGAAACGCAACCCGTATCGAACACGATGCCAGACATGGAAGGCCATTTTGCTTTTACAAACGTGAAAGACGGTGAATATTCGCTGATGATTCGCGCCCTGGGTTTCGACATTTATACAAAAGCAGAGATTGTGCTTGCGGACACATCCGAACTGGACCTGGGAACCATCGAACTGACCATGCTGGAACATGGCCTGGCGGAGGTGGAAGTCGTTGCGCAGAAGAGACAGGTCGTCTACCGGCTGGACAGGCGGATTGTCGAAGCATCGGGCAGTTTGCTGGCCGACGGAGGTACGGCGGTGGACATTCTGGAAAATACGCCATCCATCCGCGTGGATGCGGACGGTGAAGTCACCTTCCGTGGGAGTTCCGGTTTTCTGGTTTACGTAGACGGCAAGCCAAGCGTTTTCAGTGGCAGCCAGGCGCTGGAACAAATCCCGTCCGGACAGATCGAAAATATCGAAATCATCACCACCCCTTCCGCCCGTCATGATACGGACGGTGACGTGGGCATCATCAACATCATCACCAGAAAGCATTTCAAAAGCGGCCTGAGCGGCATGGTCAATGCCAGCGCAAGTACGGTGCTGTCGCGGAATGTGGATTTCCTGCTCACGCAACAGAACGCGGCTTCCAGCTGGCATGCCGGCGGTGCCTGGACAGAACGGCTGCGCAGGAGCCACTTCGACCAGGACAAGACCACGCTTGTCGACAATATGACCACCGTCTCCCACTCCAGCGGCCCCCGCGAAAGCAACAATTTCAATTATTCGCTCAAGGCCGGCTATGCCCGCTCGCTCGCTTCCACTTCCTTCAATATTGATGCGGAAGCCGGCTACGGCGGGCGCATGCGCGTGGGCGACCTTGACTACAGGGAAACGCAGACCGTGACTGTCGGGCACGAAGGCCTGTTGACCCAGGAAACAGTCGAAGGCGATTATTTCAGCCGCGACTACTACCATATTGACGAAACCTATTTCCAGGGGACGGCCGGTTTTGACCATTCGTTTGCCGGGAAAGGCCACAAGCTGAGTGGCAGTTTCTACCTGAAATACGGAGGCGATGCGCTGGAATATTTCGAGAGCGACCTGTATGACAAGGCCAACGTGCGTCAGCAGGGACACCGCGCCTGGGAAGACGAACATCGCTGGACGGTGCGCTCCAGCCTCGACTACGTCTGTCCCTACAGTCAGACCGGCCGGGTGGAAGCAGGACATCAATACTACTCCTATCTGGAAGACGGCGACTACAGCATGCAGTTCTGGCATCCGGAAAGGAAGGAATTTTACTGGCGCAACGACATCTACAATACCTTCTATTTCCAGCGGGGCATCCATTCGCTGTATGCCCTGCTGGCAGACAGTTACAGGGCCTTCGACTGGCAGGCCGGCGTACGCGCCGAGCACACGCACCGCGTGCTGAAGAGTTCAAGGGAATGGGCCAACCGCACGGTAAACCGCATGGAACTCTTTCCCTCCGTGCATCTGGGATATACATTCCCGCACGAGCACCGCCTGATGGCCTCGTTCTCCTACCGCACCACCCGCCCGGCGCTGTTCTACATGGAACCCTACATCACGTATCGCGACTATTATTCCGCCGAAATCGGGAATCCGGACATCCGTCCCGAATATATTTACGTATACGAGTTGACTTATCACAAGAACATTGGCGAACATTCCATCTCGGCAACGCTGTTCCACCGCAACCGGCGCGACAAAATCGAACGGCTGCGCGTCCCCTATGAAGCCGGCGTGACGCTCGACTCCATGGCCAATGTGGGCAATGACTATTCGACCGGACTGGAACTGAGTTCCCGACTGCAGCCGGCGCGCTGGTGGAACATCACGCTGAACGGCAGCTACTTTCATTACAGGGTGGAAAACAAACTGGCCTCGGCCGGTGGACGGAACGAAACGAGCCAAAACTACGAACTCATGCTGAACAACGGCCTGTCCGCCGGCAGGAATACGCGGATACAGCTGGACGGCAACTTCGTGGGACCGTCAGTCACCACGCAGGGACGAACCTCCGCATTCTGGTACGTTAACCTGTCGGTGCGTCAGCAGATGCTGAACCGTAAACTGACCGGTACGCTTGCCTTCCGCGACATGTTTAACTCCGCGCGTTATGACAGCCATATTGAGACCTCGAATCTGGAATCTTCGACGCGAATTCGCCCCTTCTACCCGTTAGTCACGCTGACGCTGGCCTATACGTTCAATAATTTCAAGCAGAAGAGCGCCGGAGGCGGGGAAGATCACGACCTGTTTGAAGGCACTAACCATTGAACAGTCTGAGGTGTATTTTGCAAAACCGACCAAATCAGAGCACAGCCAGTGCCATTTATATTTGTATTATCGTTGAAATCATAATCATCATACGGAGCTCCATAATTCCCCTCATCCTAAAGGATTAATATTATAGGTTTTTCGCTGTTCATGCGTATTTTCAAAACCGGCGCACGGGAGATGATTTCCATTTCACGGGAGATGATTCTTATATCACGTGATATTGCTTCTGTTTCACGTGAAGATGGTTTTATATCACGTGAAGATGATTTAACTTCACGTGACATGATTTCATTTTCACGTGAAAACGGTTTCATCTCACGTGAAGTCAGTTTCATTTCACGTGATATAAAAACTGTCTCTCGTGAAAC
>JAIRXI010000011.1 GCA_031268395.1 Tannerella sp.
CGGGCAACCTGAAGACAAAGGGGTGGGAAATAACGCTGGCCTACAACGATGTGTTCAACGCAGGCGGCAAACCGTTGACGGCGGGCGTAAGCCTCAACCTTTCCGACGCCCGCACCTGGGTGACCAAATACGACAATGAAACGAAAAGTATCAATACCGGCAGAGGTACGGCCAACTATTACGAAGGACAGGAAATAGGCGAGATTTGGGGCCTGGTTACCGACGGATTCCTGACCCCAAACGACCTTGTGTTTGACGCGGACGGCAATCCTACGGGTAAGGCCAAAATAGACCAGACGCAGGTAGCCGAAGAAGATAACGGACGTACGGTTTACGAGGGCGACCTCAAGTTTAAAGACCTCAACGGCGACGGCCAGATCACCAACGGGAACGGAAATGTAGACGATCCGGGCGACCGTAAAATTATAGGCAACACCCAAGCTCGCTTACCCTACAGCGTTACCCTGGACGCTTCGTACAGGGGATTTGATCTCCGGGCTTTTTTCTACGGAGTAGGCAAACAGGACTGGTATCCGCAGGGAAACTTCCATGATTTCTGGGGCGTATTCTCCAATCCGTGGTCGTCGGCCATCGTAGCCAACCGCAACCATTGGACGCCTGAAAATCCCAACGCCTATTTTCCCCGTCTGAAACCGTATGTGGCAGAAAACACGGAACTTGCCGCGCCGCAAACCGGGTATCTGCAAGACGCCTCTTATTTGCGCCTGAAAAACCTCACGGTCGGTTATACGCTGCCGGCGTCGCTTACTCAAAAGTTCCATGTCGATCGCCTGCGCGTTTATGTCAGCGCCGAGAATCTGTTTACCGTTAATCGCCTGAAAGTAGGGGGTATCGACGCCGAACTGGCAACGGCCGTCCAGAACCTTGGATACAACGGCGGCAAAGACGGCGACAACAGAGATTACACGCTGGGTAACACTACCTATTATCCGCAGCAAAAAGTGTATACGGTAGGATTAAGTCTGAATTTCTAACGATAAAAAAATGAAACTTATGAAAAAGATATATTTGATCGGTTTACTCGTTTTGATTACCGCCTGCAACGACGGCTTTATGGATAAATATCCCCAAACGGACATTACGTCCGAAAGTTTCTTCAATACCCCCGAAGACTTGCGCACGTATGTAAACGGACTTTACGCGGAGAATAGTTTATATGTTCGCAACAACTACGACAATGAAGCCTTTTCCGATAATATGGCCTATCGCGGAACAACCAGTAACGAATATGCCATGCTGAAAGGAGCTTATTCCAAAGAAACGGCGTCGGGATGGGATAAAGACGACTGGAAAGCGCTTCGCGCCGTAAATTTCTTCCTCTCCCAATCGGTCAAAGCCGTTGGCGAACAGTCGGAGATTGATCACTATATTGGAACAGGGCGCTATTTCCGCGCCGTATTTTATATGGATAAATTGCAGAATTATTCCAATGTCCCCTGGTATAATAAACCGCTGGAAACAGACGACCCGGATCTGTATAAACCGTCGGATCCGCGTACGCTCGTAGCCGATTCCATCATAGCCGACCTTGAGTTTGCCGCCGCCCATATAAAGCCCGATCTGGGTAACCGTACGGCAATCAGCCGGTATGCGGCGCAATTTCTGTTAGCCCGCTTTTATCTGCAGGAAGGAACTACGCGCAAATACCGCGCGGAGCTTAACCTGTCAAATACGGCAAACGCATTACTCGAAAAAGCGGAAGCGACGTCCGAAAGCCTGATCAATTCAAACGTGTTCGGCATTACCGGAGAAGGAGTCGACGGCTATTCGGCCCTCTTCACCAGCGCCGACCTGTCGGGCAATGACGAGATTATCCTGATGGGAGAATATACCCTTGGCTCCGGCGAGGGCAACAGTACGTTTTACGGCCTGTATGGCGAGAGCGGTCTGAGCCGTACGTTAATGGAATCGTATTTAATGAAAGACGGTTCACGCTTCACCGGTCAGCCCGGTTACGACAAAAAAGGATATAAAGACGTTTTTGCGGATCGCGATCCGCGTTTCATGGCAACATTCGCCTATCCCGGTTTTAGCAAACCGAATAGCGCTTCGCCCTATACTATCCACATTAAAGTAGGAGGGTATGAATCGATTAAATTTTATCCGCGCACGGCAGAAACGCTGGGTCAGGAAACCTGGCGCAGCAGTTACAACGATCTGCCGGTCTACCGTTATGCCGAAGTATTGCTTATCTATGCCGAGTCGAAAGCCGAATTGGGAACGCTTGGGCAAGCCGACCTGGACCGGTCGGTCAACAAGCTCCGCGCGCGCGTAAACATGCCGTCTGTAAACCTGTCTGTCGCAAATAGCGAACCAGACCCCGTCCTGGCCGCGCAGTACCCGGATGTAAGCGGCGCGAATAAAGGCATAATCCTGGAAATCCGGCGCGAACGGCGCGTAGAGCTGGCTCTTGAAGGCAACCGTTTGCAAGACCTTCACCGCTGGAATGCGGGCGAACGGCTGGCCGTTCCCCCGCAGGGGATGTATATCCCCGCGCTGGGGGCGTATGATACGACGGGCGACGACATACCCGATTACGCCTTTTTGGCCGCCAAAGACGCCGTCGGTCCGATAAGCGACCTGCCTGCCGACCGGCAGGAGAATCTCATGATCTATTACCTGGATGAAAACGCCCAGGAATTTTATCTGTCGGAAGGCGACAAAGGCTTTATCATGTTCACCTCCGACAAAGATAACCCCCGAACCTGGATCAGCCCGAAGTACTATTACCGGCCTGTCCCCATTCACGCCCAACTGTTAAACCCCTCGCTCGAACAGGTGTTCGGTTGGTAGTCAAGAAGAGTATATGTAATGGTTTTTCTGTCCCCTGACGGGACAAATATGGAACGCCTGAGGCGTTCGGGAACGAAAACGGGTATATCTTGTTTATTTTTCATCACTGAAGAAGTTGAAAGCCGGCGGATTTTCTTCCGTCGGCGTCACAGACGTTTTTTCTCCCGTCGCCCCCGGACGATCCGGTTGCCGACAGTTTCCGGCAACGAATCAGCCGGGCTGATTTTCTTCCCCGCAACTGTCGGCAACGAATCAGCCGGGCTGATTTTCCTCCCCGCAACTGTCGGCAACAAAAGCGCTCCGGCCGATTCTTAGCCGACGTCTGTCGGTGGTCAGGATTCCGAAGTTTCCGGCAGGTTGTAGATGGCGCCCGATTCTTCCCTGTAATTTCCAGACGCATCCTTATACCAATTTCTGTTCTATCGCCATTTTGACCAGAGCGGCGGTGTTGTGGGCATTCAGTTTCAGGATCAGGTTTTTGCGGTAACTTTTTATGGTTTCGTAGCCGAGGTACATGCTTGCGGCTATTTCGCTGTTCGAACGCCCTTCTACTATCAGGCGCAGCAGTTCCTGCTCGCGGCGGGAGAGTCTGACCGGGCGGTTTTCCTCTTTCTTCATCAACATATCGACTTCTTCGCATAAAAATTGCCTGCCGGAAGCGACTGCCTGTATCCCTTCCAGAATTTCTTCCGTCATGGCGCTCTTCAGGATGTAACCCGACGCCCCGTTTTCCAATGCCCGCATGATTAGGGTCAGTTCGGAATAGCTGGTCAGCATCAGAATTTTAATGTCGGGATATTTCGCTTTTATCTGCGGACAGAGGTCGACGCCGTTACCGTCGGGCAGGCTTACGTCGAGCAACAGCACGTCGACTGTTTTATCCGCCAGCATCCGCCAACAGCTTGTTGCAGAATGGGCTTTCCCGGTTACTTGCGCCATGCCCGATTCGTTAATAAGATGTTCAAAGCCCTCTGCTACCACTTTATGGTCGTCCACTATCGCAACTTTCAGTTGAAAATTGAAAGTTGAAAGTTGAAAATTATCCATCGCCGTTATTTTTAGTCGTTTTTACGATACTTGCAAGCATTTTTATCAACTCGCTACAATCCTGATGAACGGAAGTGAAACTTTTTTCATCAATGTAATTGCTATCTTTCAAAAGCATGAGCCAATATTCGGTTTCGTTTGCTTCTTTCAAGGCTATATTCATTTTACTGACAAAATCAGCCCGCGACTGTCCATGTTCCGCTTCTTTTACCAAAGCTCCGATTGATGTTCCGCTACGCAAAACTTGTTTCGACAATACAAATTCCCGCTGTTCCTGATTCAAATACTTGTAAACCTTGATAATCCTCAAAGCAAAAGCATACGATTTGTCTCTCACAATACTATTTTTCATGTATTCTTACTTTTATGTGTTAATTGCAATACAAAACAGTCATATAATTTTCAACTTTCAACTTTCAATTTTCAACTTAAATTCCACATTGATTTCCGTTCCTTCGCCTGCTTTGGAATCTATCTGCATATTGCCTCCGAACGAAGCGACGCG
>JAIRXI010000043.1 GCA_031268395.1 Tannerella sp.
ACGTCGATATCCTGGCGTACTTTCCAGTCGTTGTCCCGTTTTGTTCCGCGGACGTAGGGAAATTCTCCCGGAAGGGACGTAACGGTCTTCATCCCTTCGATGTCCTCCAACCGGTAAAAGGGATTCACGCCGAACCCTTCTCCGGTTTTCCATACCAGCTTTTTCTCGAACGGCGCCCCCTTGAGGTCGGCCGTAATTTTTGCCATCCACTCTTCGGTGGATACGGGCGGAAATTCCGGGAAAAGCTTCTCTTTCAATTCTGTCATAAAATCAAAAACTTAATTCGTTTATCGTTGTCATATAATTTAGTCTGTTCTGTCGGCCAAATCCCTGAAGTATGGGAAAATTTCAACGGCAGAACGGGAAAATGGGCTAATATAAAAACAAGGGGAAAAACCGATTCCCCTTGTTTCAGTCTTCATTCTCCACCGGTTGAGCGGCAAGGTGTTTTGCCGCGAGTTGAATCCTTGCATTCTTGAATCTTTGAATCCCCGAATTTCTGAATCTTTAATACTCATTTATGTGTAGAAATGTTTAACACGCGGCAAAGATACATCGTTTTTACGGAACAGCCACGAAAATATTGTAAAAATGTGGCCGGCGAGGAAAATCTGTCCGGGCCGGGAACGGAAAAACGGGGAAGAGACTGTCTCACGTACAGAAAATCATCAATTCCTAATGTCAGGAATCGATGATTCCCAAAATACGGATGAAACGGCTGCCGGAGTTGTGATTTATCCGATTCTGCGGAATCACCGGACCGCCGAATCTCCGAATCTTTACGTCAATGATCGCTATCCTTCTCTAAATAAGATTAATTTTTTGAGCAGTCTCCGTAAATCTCCTTACTTTTGTGGCGAAATTGGGGAAAAAATATCTTTTCCCGCAAGGTTTTATGTATTAAGCAAGAAAAATAATGGCAACAAACAAGAAGATATTTCCTGTTTCTTTCTTCAATTCAAACTTGATTTCCGTCATGAGTGTTTCACTCGTGCTGTTTTTAATCGGGCTGTTTTTCATAGGAGGGCTGCTAAGCAATGAGTTGTCTATCTATATGAAGGAGAATTTTTCTTTTTCCATTGTACTGAAAGATAATGTGAAAGATGCGGACATCCGGCAAATGCAGAAAAACCTGAATACGCTGCCGTTCATTAAGTCCGTCCGGTATATTTCGAAGGAGAAAGCGGCCGAGGAGATGATCGCCGAACTGGGTGAAGACCCGCAGGTGTTTCTGGGGTTCAATCCTTTCCAGGCATCGATGGAGATGCGGCTGAAATCGGAATACATGAATCAGGACAGTCTGCGCGTCGTCCAGAAAAAGTTGACTTCGTATGCCGGTGTGTCGGAACTGGTTTATCCGGAAGACATGATGCAGATTGTCAATCACAACGTCTGGCGAATCGGGGTGGTTTTGTTTGTCCTGATTGTGACGCTGATGATGATTTCCTTCGCGCTGATCAGCAATACCATTCGACTGCTGATCTATTCCAAGCGTTTTCTGATCTATACCATGCGGCTGGTCGGCGCCACGAATGCATTCATTCGCTGGCCTTTCATTAAATACAACATCATCAGCGGCTTTTTTGCCGGCGCCCTGGCCATATTGATGCTGATGGGCGCCTTATATGTCCAGCAGCATCTGGCCGGACTGGAGTTGATCGTCCCCTGGGAAAAGATATGGCGGGTCTATGCGGCAGTCATGCTGCTGGGCATCCTGCTCTCCGGGATGTCGGCCTATTTGGCGGTGAACCGCTATTTGCGCATGGAAAGGGGAAAAATGTTTTATGTCTGATTGTACAACAAATAAATATAAAAACTATGAATCGGGATTTTGCTTTTGGCAGAGGTAATTTTATCTGGATCGGATGTGCCGTCCTACTGATTGTGATCGGTTTTGTTTTAATGAGTGGCGGCGGTTCGCAGGACGGCGTTTCTTTCAATTCGTCGATTTTCAGCAAACAGCGGATTGTGGTGGCCCCGGTGGTGACGATGGCCGGATTTTTGTTGATGGTGGCAGGCATCCTGAAGAACGGAAAACCCCTGTCGAAGGACGAAAAGTCCCTGAAAGACAAGGGTAATGCTGCCAGATGAACTGATTGAAGCGCTTATTCTCGGTATCATTCAGGGACTGACGGAGTTTCTTCCGGTCAGCAGTAGCGGTCATCTGGCAATTGCAGGGACGCTGTTTGGGCTGGACGGCGGGGAAAACCTGACATTTGCAGTGGCTGTTCATGCCGCTACGGTGTTGAGTACGGTCTGCGTGTTGTGGAAAGAGGTGTCTGACCTGGTCAGGGGATTTTTTGCTTTCCGCTGGAACGGGGAGACGCAAATGCTTTGTAAAATAGGAATTTCGATGATTCCGGTAGGCATCGTCGGTCTGCTGCTCAGGGAGCAGGTGGAAACGCTGTTCGGGAGCGGACTGATGCTGACAGGCATCATGCTGCTGATTACGGCCGGCCTGCTGGCCTTTTCCGGCTTTGCCGGAGCGGCGCGGAAAGATACGATTTCCTTCCGGGATGCTTTTTGGATTGGAGTTGTTCAGGCATGTGCCGTACTGCCGGGCTTGTCGCGTTCGGGGTCGACCATTGCTGCCGGACTGCTGCTGAGGAACCGGAAGGAACAGGTGGCCAGATTCTCTTTCCTGATGGTCATTCTTCCGGTATTGGGAGAAGCCGTGCTGGACCTGTTGAAGGGCGGTTTTTCCGCAAAAGCGTCCGGTTTTGGGCCGGTGGCGCTGGGAGCCGGTTTCCTGGCCGCCTTCGTGACGGGAACACTGGCCTGCCGGTGGATGATTCAATCCGTCAAAAAGGGCAAACTGATTTATTTCGCATATTACTGCGTGATTGCCGGCCTGTTTGCCATCGTTTATTCATTACTGACGTGAAAAGATGGAGCACAGAGAGATGGATTTTATTGCGGGAGAAACACTGTACTTCGACAAACCGCTCGACTGGACGTCGTTCGATTTGGTAAACAGGTTCCGTCACAGGCTTTCGCGCAAGCTGAACGTACGGAAAATCAAGGTAGGACATGCCGGAACGCTGGATCCGAAAGCGACGGGCGTCATGATTTTATGCACGGGGAAAGCGACAAGGCGGATCGACGAGTTCCAGAGCCAGACCAAGGAATACGTCGCTACGCTCAAACTGGGCGAGACAACGCCTTCGTTCGACCTGGAAAGGGAGGTGGACCGGACGTATCCGGTCGACCACATCACTTGCGGGATGGTGCGGGAAACACTGACGCAGTTTACGGGAGAAATCCGGCAGGTGCCGCCGGCCTTTTCGGCCTGCAAAATCAACGGTAAACGGGCGTACGAACTGGCGCGAAAAGGCCGGGAGGCGTCGCTGAAAGCCCGGACGCTGGTTATCGACGAGATCGAACTGCTGACTTGCGCCTTGCCGGTGATTCAAATCCGGGTCGTCTGCAGCAAGGGCACATACATCCGGGCGCTGGCGCGCGACATCGGGATCGCGCTTCATTCCGGCGCACATCTGACGGCGTTGCAGCGCACGCGGATCGGAGACGTGACGCTGGACAGGTGTCTGCCGGCCGACCGGATGGATGATTTTTTGAGAGATATAATAATAAATACGATAGAAGATGAAACTGTCTAAATTCAAATTTAATTTGCCGGCGAATTTGATTGCCATGCATCCGGCGCCCCACCGGGATGAATCGCGCCTGATGGTGGTACACCGAAAGACCGGCAAGGTCGAACACAAGATATTCAAGGACCTGATAACCTATTTCAGCGCCGGAGATGTATTTGTCATGAACAATACCAGGGTATTTCCCGCCCGTCTGTACGGGAACAAGGAAAAGACGGGCGCAAAGATTGAAGTATTCCTGTTGCGCGAGTTGAATCCCAATCTCCACCTGTGGGACGTCCTGGTAGACCCGGCGCGGAAAATCCGGATCGGCAACAAGCTGTATTTTGGAGAAGATGAATCCATTGTCGCCGAAGTGATTGACAACACGACTTCGCGCGGACGGACACTGCGCTTCCTGTATGACGGTTCGCACGAGGAGTTCAAGAAAATACTGTATGCCATGGGCGAAACGCCCCTGCCCAAGTACATTGACCGCCCGGCACAACCCGAAGATGCCGAACGGTACCAGACCATTTATGCCACGGAAGAAGGCGCCGTAGTGGCGCCGGCTGCCGGCCTGCATTTCAGCCGGGAGCTGATGAGGCGGCTGGAAATCAAGGACTGCAAGTTCGCCTTCCTGACTGTTCATTCCGGACTGGGAAACTATCGTGAAATCGACGTGGAAGACCTGTCGAAACACAAGATTGATTCCGAACAGATCATTATCGGCCGGGAAGTGACGGATACCGTCAACACGGCTATCAACAACGGACGCCGCATCTGTTCGGTCGGTTCGTCCGTGATGCGGGCGCTCGAATCGTCGGTAAGTACCGACAGGCATCTCAAGACATTTGACGGCTGGACGAACAAGTTTATTTTTCACCCTTACGAGTTCAGCATAGCCAATGCCATGATCACCAATTTTCATCCGCCGCTTTCGACCCTGTTGATGATGACGGCCTCGTTTGGCGGCTATGAACTGACGATGTCCGCATACCAGACGGCCATCAAGGAGAAGTACAAGTTCTGCGCCTACGGCGACGCGATGCTGATCCTCTAACTCTGTAGCGGTAGCCCTGCGGATGGCCATGACATACCTGGGTTTGGGCGCCAATCTCGGAAACCGTCAGCAGCAGTTGACGGCAGCAGCCATGCTGCTGGGCGAAAGGGCGGGACATCTCCTGGCTCTTTCCCGTTTCTACGACACGGCGCCCTGGGGCTATGACTCGCCACATCCCTTCCTGAACGCCGCCGTTCAACTGGAAACCGCGCTTTCGCCGCAGAAACTGCTTGCCACCATCCTCCAAATCGAACGCGATCTGGGGCGTACTTCCAAAACCGGCGGATCCATCTATCAGGATCGCCCGATTGACATCGATATCCTCCTGTACGACAGCTTAATCCTGGAGCAGCCCGACTTGATTCTGCCTCATCCCCGGATGCACCGGCGGACATTCGTTCTACAGCCTTTAGCCGAGATTGCTCCCTCGCTGCAACATCCGGTACTCAAACAGACCATCGCCGCGTTATACGAATCGGCAGCGGGAACGGAATGATTAAAAGTTGCGAAATAAATAACATGTACGTGCTTTCCCGCATCCTGCGGATGCGTCCTCTTTTTTCTCAACGGGGTTGCCGTTTCGTTAAAGACCTGTCCCGCGCGGGATAGTATATTGGCTGAAAATGAATGTCCGTCACATAGGGGATTGGCCTTGTACAGAGACACCATTCATTGCTTTTCTGCAAAAAATGCGGTAACGAAAGGTTAGTTATATAAAAGGTCTTTTGTTCTTAAAATTAGGCAGAAAGGGCGTTTTGCATCTGCGCCGGTTCTCTCCCGTTTCACATTTATCCAAAATTCAGGTTATCAACAGGCTGTTCCCGCCGGGATGCTGTCCGTCCCGGTGCGTTCTGTTCCCGGCCGACATGCCGTACGGTTTGAACAGATGCCCTGTCCGCTTCCCGGTTCGGCCGGAAGACGGATAACATATTCAATCATAGCCGGAAAGAGCCGGAACGCATTTCCGAAACGGCGTGACGGAAGAAATGAATCCGGCGTCTGATACGCATCGCTGCGCCCGCAAATGACAGGATATGTTCATGTACGATAATTTATTGTAACGTGTAAATTTATTAACGCATCAGGCCCCCTTGTGTTATATATTATTAAATCGTTTCGCAAATACTTCTTATTTTTTGTGCCTCTTAAAAGAATGTCTACCTTTGGGGCCGGTTAAAATAATGGAATAAACCGGCATAAGGACCGGTTTATCCTTAAAAATATGAATATTAGCTGGGTTTCAATGAATGCAAGTGTCGCGCCGCCTGTCCTGAATCGACGTATGGCAGGCGCCGGAGAAATGGCTGCGCGGGATGACCGCAGGGCAGCGACACCGTGTACACCGGATGACGGAGTTTCGGAGAAGGGCGCCGTTTGCCGGCGCGGAACTTCCCGTTACAGCCCGGCCGACCGGTCGCACGGCTGTACGGCAGTTGCACTGACGGAAATGCGCTTCGCGCTCCGCCGGGAATCCTGCTGTTCAGGCATATATACCCCCCCCCCCCCCACTAGACTGTAAATCATACACTTACATATTTTTTCCAATCCGTCCCCGCCGCTTTCGGAAGGCGGAGACGGGTTGTCCTGTCCCTGTCCGCCGTCCGCGGACGGCTTTCCGGCTACGCCCGAATCCCTGCCGGACAGGGCAAACAGTTTTCCCGCATTTCGGGAAAACGCTCCTCGTTCCGCAGCGTGACACCCGCGCCTGCGGACGGTCTGCTTTTTATCCCTTTTTACAGCGCAAACAGATACGGATCAGGGAAACGGAATACCTCCGTTTCGCGAACAACTTGTGCACGCCGCATACGCGGCGGAATGAATCCGTTCTGGCCAAACCGACAAAGATGATTACTTAATTATATATAAACTGATGAATATGAAAAAAGATCTTACCAGACGAAATCACTGTCCC
>JAIRXI010000066.1 GCA_031268395.1 Tannerella sp.
TTCGGGCTGATTTTGTTCTCGCGCAGATTACAGGCAAGGCTTGGCGAGCGCCATGTGCAGGCGAAGCTGAACGTGTCCGAGCAGGTGCAGGAATATCTGGAGGGCATCAAGGTCGTGAAAGCCTTCGGGTTGTCCGGCGAAAAATCCAGGGCGCTGGAAGCGGCTGTTTCGAGCATGAAAAAGGAAGCCATGCGCTTTGAGGCGACAGCCGGTACTTTCATCACCCTCGCCATGATGGTATTACAGGTCGGCATCGGCCTGGTCACCCTCATCGGCGTTCTGCTTCTCACGGGCGGCGGCATAGACACGGCGAAGCTGCTCACCTTCATGGTAATCAGCGCGAAAATTTATGCGCCGCTGATTGTCGTTCTGACCCTGCTGCCGGAGTTTTTCTACACCGTCATCGCCGGGCAGAGGATGCAGAGCCTAAGAAAAGAGCCGCCCATGACGGGCGACGAAACCGTTGCTCTACCGGATTGCGGCATCGAGCTGAAAAACGTCACCTTCGCCTATCGCGAAACCGACGCGATCAGCAACGTGAGCCTGAAGATTCCGCAAAACAGCGTCACGGCGCTTGTCGGTCCGTCCGGAAGCGGCAAAAGTACGGTCACCCGCCTCATCGCCCGCTTCTGGGACGTGAAGGAAGGAGAAATCCGCATCGGCGGCAGAAACATCCGCGAGATTGACCCCGAACGGCTGATGAGTTACATGAGTTTTGTGTTTCAGGACGTGGTGCTGTTCAACGACACGGTGATGAACAATATCCGCATCGGACGGCAGGGGGCGTCGGACGAAGAGGTCTATGCCGCGGCGAAAGCGGCTCGCTGCGACGAGTTTGTACGCATGATGCCGGACGGCTACGAAACCCTTGTCGGCGAAAACGGCTCCACGCTTTCCGGCGGCGAATGCCAGCGCATATCCATTGCCCGCGCCCTGTTGAAAAACGCGCCGGTCGTCCTGCTCGACGAGGCAACCGCTTCGCTCGACCCTGAAAACGAAGTCCGGATACAGGAAGCCATTTCCGAACTGGTGAGAGGGCGGACGGTCATCGTCATCGCCCACCGCCTGCGCACCGTAGCGGGCGCGGACAAAATAGCCGTTCTGGACGGTGGACGCCTTGTGGAAGAAGGATCCGGCGAGGAACTGATTGCCAAAAACGGCCTGTTTGCCAGACTGTACAAAATACAGCAGGAGAGTCTGGGCTGGACGGCAGGATTAACTATTTGAACGATGAACGATAAACGATGAACGATGAACGATAGCCCGTTCATCACGGGTCACCTGTTACACCCAGTGTACTGAAAAAGTCGTCACACGTTCAGCGCAGGGCATGGCCTGAAGCTGTCTCAAAAGCCAAATTCCGTCGTCATTGCGAGGAGGAACGACGAAGCAATCGCCGATACACGCAGGGATTGCTTCGTTCCTCGCAAGGACGAATCGGGACTTTTGAGACAGCTTCAGGCCATGTCATACGCTAAACGTATGACAGCTTTTTCAGCACACAGGGTGTAACAAGTGGCCCGCGATGAACGGGTTGTTCATCGTTCATCGTTCATCGTTCAAATGGTTCATCGTCTATGACGGGTCGGCCATCTGCGCAGTATCCGGAACAGGAATGGCGGCAGGGTATAGGTGATCAGCACGGTAAAACTCATGCCCACCAGCGTGGCAAACCCGACCGACCGGATGGCCGGATGCGTGGCAAAGGTCAGCGGTGCAATGCTGACCATCAGCACCGCGGCCGAGAAGAAAATCGCCGTTTTGTGATAGGTCAGCAACTGTTTGTCGTTGCGCTGGCTGTCGGCCACAAGACCGTCCATCACGAAGATGCTGTAATCCACTCCCACGCCGAAGATAAACGTCGAAATCACAATATTGATCAGGTTGAAGGCATGACCTGTCATACCCATGACGCCCAGTACCACATACCAGCTCAGCGCCATCGGCAGGAAGGCAAGAATGGCGCGCGACCATCGCTGGAAAGCCAGCAGCAGGATGGCAAATACAAAAACGGACGAAATGCCCAGCGTCATGTTAAAGTCGTCGTTCAGGATGCGCACCATGTCGCTGGTATAATAAAACGGGTCGATCACCAGCCAGTGAGGATGGGCGGTAAGGATGTCGCTCACCGCGTCCGTCCGGTCCGGCGGCATCTGCACGGACGTAAACACCAGGTAGACGCCGTCGGTATATTCCACCATGCCGGACATCAGTTCATCGGGAATGATGCCCTCGCCGTAGAGCGACACCGGACGCCCGTCGCCGGCCAGCATTTCAAAAAACGGATCGAACGTTTCCGGCTTGAAACCCCGCGCCCGTGCGGCCTCCGTCACATACGTCCGCGTCCGGGCCACGCGCTCCGGCGTCCAGAAGTCGCGCCACCGGCCGATGCGCACCTGCTGCTCGCTTTCCGGAAGCAGCAGCGAAGCCATCTTCGAATAGCCCGTCAGGAGGCCTTCGGCCTGCAGGCTGTCGAGCGTGGCTGTCATGTGCCGGTGGGCAGTCAGGGCGGAGTCGAGATCGGGAGAAGCCACGGCATAGTAAAGCGACACGTTGCCCGGCGTGGTCTTTGCGGCCAGCAGCTGCATGGAGCGCACCACGGCCGGTTCGTGGTATCCGATGTTTCGCAGGTTGGTGTCGAAGGTGACCCATCGCGAGGCGTAGATACAGAAGCCGCAGAAGAGGGCCAGCAGGATGATCAGCCCCTTTTGCCGGTCGAAGGGGAAGGCGTTGATCCGGTCTACCACGGCAAAGGCCCGGTCCAGATGCAGGCGGCGACGGCGGAGTTTGAAAAAATGCGGCAGGAAGATCAGGCAGAACAGCGTCGTGCCCACCAGCGCCAGCGAAGCAAACAGTCCGAAGTCGCGCAGCAGCTCCGAGCGGGTGAACAGCAGCCCTGCGAAGGCGCCGACAGTCGTCAGGCAGCACAGGGCGATCGGGAGGGCCTGTTCCCGGAGAATCCGTACCGGGTCGCCCACATATCTGTAATGCGTCAGGAAGTGCAGGCAGTAACTCAGCGCCACGCCCAGCACGATGGCGCCGATGCCGACAGCCAGCAGCGACATGCTGCCCTTGATCAGGTAGACGCCGCTCAGCGCAAAGAACATCCCGTACAGTACAGGACTTAAGAGGATCGGCAGCGTCCTGCGTCCGCGGAAGCACAGGCCGATCAGGAAGCACGACACGAGCAGCGAGATGCCCAGCGTCAACGCCAGGTCTTTCTTGATCTGGCGCGAGTTGAAGACGCTTTGCACCGGCACGCCGTGGAACATCACTTCCACCTCCGGATTTTCTGCGTGGAAGGCGTCGATTTCCGCCTCAATCAGTTCCACCAGCCGGGTGCCGGACTTGGAATCGAATGCATTGAAGTCCGGCGACAGGAAGGCGACGGCCAGGCTCGAGTCGGGCGCAAAGAAATGACGGTACACCAGCCTGTAATTGCCGCCAAGCCCGCGCGACAGCGCCGCGCCGCCGTCCGTGACAAACAGGGAACGCAGCCCGACGGGATCCCGGCGGATCATCTCGCGAAACGCCATGCCCGAAGGCGACACCATCAGGTCATAGCCGGCGGCCATCTGCCGGTCGATCGCCCCCCTGGTCAGCAGCGCCTCCATGCGGGGATACAGTGCCGTGTCCACAAACGCCGGCGCATGGTCGAACAGGTATGTCATACCCGTCTGGATCAGGTCTTCGTCGATCCGGTACAGTATATTATGGATGTAATGCGTGGCAGAATCCCTTTGCAGCAGGCCCTCCACAAAGGCGTCGCAGTGTCCGGCCAGTGCGCCGGCATCCCCCGTGCCGGCACGGGGAACGAAGAGCAGGAAAATTTTGTCTTTCACCTTCAGGTTCTCGAAAACCAGCTTTTCGGAACTGCCCGTCTGTGCAGAAGGCAGCAGTTTGGTGATGTCTTCTTCATATTCCACCCTGCTCCCCAGATAGACAAACAGCAGGCTGCTGAATGCCAGCAGGCCGTAGAGGAGGAACTTGTGTCCTTCAAAAAAACGGTACAGCGCAATCATTTGTTAGTGTTGACGGGGGGTTGAACTTTGGCGTCGAACTGAAGGGTGAAATATGCGGCGTCGTCCTGTCCGACAACGGCCTGCGCCCTGACCCGTTCGTCGCTGTTTTCGAGCAGCCGGATACGCACCTGCAAGTCGGGATGCTGCTGCGGCGTCAGGAGGGTAGTCAGCCTGCACCGGGTCAGACAGCTCATCCGCAGCCTGCGTCCCGTCAGCTGCTCTGCACATTCCTTTACCATCTGGATATTGCATACGCCCGGCGCTACCGGCATACCGGGAAAATGTCCCCGGTATACGACCGAAGCGGGATTGAGCGATACCTCGAAAACGGCGGTGTCGTCTTCCGTCCGCCGGCTGTTGACTGTATAATAATCCGAAAGCATCTGTCTGTTCTCTTCTATATATTCACTTCTGCGATTCGCTGGAATCGCTGACAAAGATACGTAAATAAATGGAAAACTTCAGCAGTTGAAAGTTGAAAATTGAACGAACCGAAGCCTTTGAACGATGAGCGATGAAGGATAAACGGCGTTTGCCCGTCAGGGCATTCATAACCATAAAATACGAATATCTCCCTGCCGGATGGAACTCCGTACGGAGTTCAAGGGTGCATTTCAGCTTGTCGTTTTTCATACTTGTGCCCGTCATTGCAGGACAGCGCGCCGTGCGCCGTCATTGCGACTGCGAGGAACGAAGCAGGAAGCAACCGACGAAGCGGGAAGCCCGAAGCCATCCGGATGAAGCCCCGTCATTGCGAGACCCCGCCCCGGCGCTGCCGGGGAAGAAAGGGGGATGACGGGGCGTATGGGTATGATGACAGAGT
>JAIRXI010000096.1 GCA_031268395.1 Tannerella sp.
GGGGATGTTTTCCAGCACATAAAACATCCCCAATGCCATATTGGGGATGTTTTCCAACGCATAAAACATCCCCAATGCCGTATTGGGTATGTTTTCCAGCACATAAAACATCCCCAATGCCATATCGTGAACGTTTTCCAACACATAAGACATTCCCGGCAAACCTCCGGGAACGTTGCCCGGACCTGTCCCGCGATTTGCAGGAGATGTCGGGTTTACTGTAAATAGAGGAAATTTCGTCAATGCCGGTCATGTACCGGTCATACGGTCCGCACGCGCCGTCGTCGTGACGCGCAACGGTGGCGGACCTGTTTTTCTTGTCGGCCGCGAGGTGGGAGAAATTACAGGGCGGCCGGAGGGAGATCAAACGGATGTTGCCTGTGCAACTGTCTGATTTCCAATACCCCCCCCCCCCGAAATACATTTATTAACATTGCGGAAGAGGAGGCGGACACGCTTTTTATATCTACTGTTCTGTTCGGCATATTATCTGAGCCTTCGCTTTTTATCTGTTTATTCAATTTTCCAGGGAAAAATCGACGAAGCAAAGTTAGATAAAATAGAAACAGATGAGAAGTTATTTATTCATAAAAATATTTATACGCCAGCGGACGGCCGGATGCAGGATGTAAATTCAGAAACACGGTCTCCCCGGAAACCGTTATACCTCACCCGTTCGTCATCGGCGCCCGACGGAACGGCGCGCAGAAAAAACACATATATTTGCAGTAGAAAAAACCACGACAGAATCGATATGTCAAACAGCAACAGCCCGTATGCGCCGGCACTGGAAAGCCTTTTTGCTCGGTATTACAAACCGCTGCGGGCGTATGCATTTCGTTATGTAAACCACAGGGAAGCATCCGAAGACATCGTCCAGGACATCTTCCTCGAACTCTGGGCGCGGCGGGAGAGTATCCGCTTCGACGACCCCGACGCCGTCAAGTCCTATCTGTTCAAGTCCGTATACACCCGCGCCCTCTATCTGCTGAAAACAAGGCCGCCGAACGACCCGCTGGAAGCCCTGGACGAAAATGCCCTTTCGTCCCCCGTTCCCGGCCAGGAGCAGTCGCTGTTCTTCGGCGAACTGAAAACGGAAATTGCCGGCTGCGTAGAGACGCTTCCCCCGCAATGCAGGAAAATCTTTCTCCTCAGCCGCGGCCACGAACTGAAAAACCGGGAAATCGCCGCACGGCTGGGCATCAGCATCAAGGCCGTGGAAAAACAGATAGGCAAGGCCCTGTCTGTCCTGCGGAAACACCTCCGGGCAAAGGATTTGCTGCTGCTCGCCGTCCTGTTTCTCCACTGATGCCGGACCGGCTTCGCCCGGCAGCACATCTTCCCTTTTTGGGGAAGACGTGTTTTATGCTTAATTTTGCAGCCTGACAGACGACAGTAATCCGCCCGGAGTAGCGCCGGGTATAACAGTTGGAACAACGATGAATTATTATGCAATCAATGCGCCGCCGGCCGGACTGAAGGCCGTCATCGCGCTGCCCGCCTCCAAGAGCATCAGCAACCGGGTGCTTGTCCTCAATGCGCTGAGTCCCTGTCCGCAGGAGATCCGGAACCTCTCGGACTGCGACGACACGGAAGTGATGCTGCACGCCCTGCGTTCGGGGGCGGCAGAGGTCGACATCCGGGCGGCCGGCACGGCCATGCGTTTCCTGACGGCCTGCCTGGCCGGGAAAACCGGTACGTGGACGATCACCGGCACGGAACGGATGAAGAACCGTCCCGTCAAAATCCTTGTCGACGCACTCCGTTCGCTGGGGGCGAAAATCTCCTTTCCGGAGAAGGACGGTTTTCCGCCGCTGCGCGTGGAAGGACGCCCCCTGCAGGGCGGCGAAGTGACGATCGAGGGCGGCGTCAGTTCGCAGTACATATCTGCTTTGCTGATGGTTGCGCCGGTCATGAAGAACGGCCTGTGCCTGCATCTGACCGGCGAGACGGTCTCCAAACCCTATCTCCGGCTGACGGTCGGGCTGATGAGACAGTTTGGCGTGACGGTTGCAGTAAACGGACGAACCCTGACGGTCGCGCCGCAGACGTATGCCGCCGTGCCTCTTACGGTAGAATCGGACTGGAGCGCGGCCTCGTACTGGTACGAGATGGCGGCGCTTTCCGGGCAGGCGGAAGTGAGGCTGACCGGCCTGTTTCGCGACAGTCTGCAGGGCGATGCGGCCATCGTTCCGCTGTTTGAACGGCTGGGCGTGGAAACGCGCTTCCTGCCGGACGGCGCGGCGCTGAAACGTGTGGCGCCTCCCGCGTGCCGCCGGCTGGAGCTTGATCTGACGGACATGCCCGACATGGCACAGACGCTGACGGCGACCTGTGCGGCGCTTGATATGCCGTTTCGCTTCGACGGGCTGCAAAGTTTGAAAATCAAGGAGACCGACCGCCTGGAAGCGCTCCGGACGGAGCTGCGCAAATTCGGCTACCCGCTGAACGGGCGCGACGGCCGGACGCTGGAATGGAACGGCGAACGGTGCAGGGCGGACGCATCACCGGTCATACATACGTATGAAGACCACCGGATGGCAATGGCGCTGGCCCCGCTGGCGCTGGCGCGTCCGGAGGGCGTCCGGGTGGCCTGTCCGGAAGTGGTGTCGAAGAGCTATCCGCATTTCTGGGACGACCTGCGGAGCGCCGGCTTTTCGGTCGCGGCCGGGCATACGGAAACGGTTAACGGCTGAATCATGTGGTACCTTGCACTCGGTTTGCTGGCGCTGGGGCTTTTTGCCGCCGCGACGAATTGCTGGAGAGGGGGCCGAAAGCGGCGTTCCAGCACGGAGCATGAAGCGGCAGCGGCGCCGGAAACCGGCTCCGCCGACTGCTGCGGACAGCACACGGTTTGCGAGCGCTACCGCCGGCCGGGCACCGCCGGGGAAGAGGCCGGGTATTACGACGACGAGGAACTGGACGCCTATCGCGGGACGCCTCCCGACGCCTATCCGGAGGCGGCGGAGGATGCTTTCCGGGAGGTGCTGTACACGTTGCGGGAGAATGAAGTGGCCGGCTGGCTGCACAGCCTGCAGCAGCGTGGCGTCCACCTGCCGGACGCGCTAAAGGACGAAGCGTTCCTGATTGTCGGGGAAGGCCGGATTTGAAGACAGAGATTTGTAAACGGAATAAAAGACTGACCTGTGGAGATTTTGCAATATACGTTTTTCCGACATGCGCTGTGGAGCAGCCTGCTGATGTCGATTGCCTGCGGCCTGGTCGGGACCTACGTCGTGTCGCGGCGGCTGGTGTTTATCAGCGGCGGCATCACACATGCCTCGTTCGGCGGCCTGGGCATCGGATTTTATCTGGGGATCAACCCTTTCCTGGGGGCGCTGGGGTTTGCCGTGCTGTCGGCGTTCGGGGTGGAATGGGCGAGCAAGTCGTACCGCGTGCGCGAAGACTCGGCCATTGCAGCCGTCTGGTCGCTGGGAATGGCTGTGGGGATGGTCTTTATCGTGCTCACGCCCGGTTATGCGCCCAACCTGTCGTCCTATCTGTTCGGGAATATCCTGACGGTCTCGCAAACCGATATTCTCTGGACGGCTGCCTTCGTGGCGGTGCTGTGCACCGTCTTTGCGGCGCTGTATCGTGAAATTGTCTATTCGGCATTCGACCGCGATTTCGCCGTCACACAGGGCCTCCCCGTGAAGGCTGTCGAATGTCTGATGACCGTCTGCATTGCCGTCACCATCGTACTGTCGATCCGTCTGGTGGGGATCATGCTGCTGATGAGCATGCTGACGGTGCCGCAGATGACCGTTAACCTGTTTACGGCGGAGTTCAGGCGGATCGTCACGGGCAGTATTCTGCTCTGTTTGGGCGCCTGCATCGCGGGGCTGTTTCTTTCCTATTATCTCCGGATCCCCTCCGGTACATTTATTATTATTGTATTGATCCTGTTTTTTCTCCTGGCGAAGGGGGCGCTTTTTCTGCACGGGAACCTCCGCCGGAAGATGGAATTACGGTGCGGAAAGCCGGTTCAGGGAGTTTAGGAACTGTCTGAAAATAAACGTCACATTTACCGTTCTGTTTTTCGCCGTACTTCAGCCCGAAAATGCGCGCATACCGGGGTATGTAAGCATTTTCGGGCTTCGTCCCGCAAAAAACAGCTCCGATAAATTTGTGACGTTTATTTCCAGACAGTTCCTTAACGCACCGCCATTTAACAAAACAGCAACACCTGTTATTTATCCCGAAATGTCCATTACGTATTTTCCCAGCGCCTTACGGCGCTTCTCCGTGCTCTTTATTCATTCAAACACGGAGGACACGGAGACACGGAGACGGTGATTCCGTTTTCCCTCCGTGTCTCCGTGTCCTCCGTGTTTAATTATAAGGAGGGCACGGAGTGGCGACCGGCTCGACGGGGAAAAACGACCGGCCGAGACGCACCCTCCGTTTTGCTTATTCGGCTTTCTTCAGGACGAAATCCTTCATCAGTCCGTAATCCAGCTGCTGATAGTCTTTTCCGGGAGGATATGCCTTCACGTTCCGGAAATGCCAGGGGCTTACCAGTCCCGGCGCCGGACTGTTGTGGAACGGGCCGAGCAGGTTCTTGTTGCTGCCGACCACCTTTACGGTCACGGTATTCTCGCCCTCATCCAGCAGGCCGGACACATCGACGGTCCAGGGATCCCAGGCTATCAGGCCGGCCGCTTTTCCATTGACCGACACTTCGGCCACCGTTCCTTTCCAGTCGTCCGCCTGCACGGCATAACGGCCGGACGGGTCGGCGATGCGGTATGTTTTCGTATACAGCATGGCGTTCGGATAGAAGGGCCAGCCCTGCGCTTTCCAGCTGCCGGCCGCCAGCGTCCCGGCGGGCGCGGCGATTTCCCAGCCTTTGGCAGCCGGCGTCACGCAGAATTTCCCCCGGATATAGACCGGTTCGATCTCGGCCAGCAGTTTCATTGCCGGCAACTTCAGTGACAGTACGTTTTCTCCCTGTTTCACATATTCCCCGACCGGACAGACGCCCGTCTCGCGATCCAGCCACCACGAGCCGGACAGGGGGGCGACCACGTGGCCGTTGATGCTGATTTCGTAAAGGCCGGGACGCTCCACTACCGCCTGCAGGCCGGAAACGTCGAAGGCGCCGCTGACCACAAACCGGTAGGAGGCCGTGAAACCGCCGGAAGTAAACGTGTCGCGGCTGACGATGCTGTTTTTATACTGCACGGACGTATTCCACGGATTGCCGCTCTCGAAGCCGTGATGCTTGAACACCCTGTCCGCCGCATCATATACGTGCAGATCCCCATACCGCTCTTTTCCGAGCGTCAGGTCGCAGAAGTCGACGGTCAGCACGTTGTCCGTTTCCGGGAGGACGGAGAGCGGCGTTACGGAGGGCGTCTCCACATACCGGCCTGTCGGCTCGGGCAGGGCATGGCCGCGCTGCTTTCTGTCGAACACGTAGAGCAGCAGGCTGCCGGCCGGCGGCAGGTCGTAGGCCAGTTCGATCCGGCCGCCGTCAACGCCGGTTTCGGAACGGTCGACGATCTTTCCGGTCATGGCGCACAGTTCGAGCGCATCTTTCCCCTTCAGCTGCACGCTCCCCCTGGCCGCCTCGGTCAGGCTGGCGTTGGAGAGGAACAGGATCTGCCCGTCCTTCATGATCCGGCGGTGATGGAAGAGGTCGTTGCCGGACGCGGCGCGGAAGCGGATATCATCCTGCAGGCAGGGCGTCAGGTCCGGCGAGACGGAAGGCGTCAGCAGGGTGACGCGGGCCGGATCGGAGAAGAACGTGCGCGCGTCGTCGTTCGGGGCGCCGTCCACATACGCCGGCTGCGCATACGCCAGGATCGTGCCTCCGTTTTCCGCAAATTCCTTCAGCAGGGCGAAGGTTGGCGCATCCAGGTTTTCGGTCATCGGCGGAATCACGACTTTCGAATACGCCCGGCGGCCGATCGAGAATTTCTTCCCGGACACTTTTCCCTGATCCTTGATGATGTTTTCCGATCCGAGGTCATACTCCACCTGCGCCTTTTCAAGGGAGGTGACAAACCGCTGGAAGGTCTTTCCGATTTCCATGTACGCCGGATTGCTGTAACGGTAGGCATAGTAGAGCCAGACGGAAGTGGTCGGTTCGAGGATCAGGATGTCGTTGAGCTGCTCGCCGGCCGACAGGGCCATCGACAGGCGGGCGAAATACAGGTTCAGTTGCCGGTAGCAGGGCCACCAGGGCGAATGTTCGGAGAAGGTCGGGGGATAGTCGTACTTCCGCGCCCCGGCAATGCTCAGGTGCGCCAGGTGCTGGTTCATGAAATTGACGCCCAGCACATATTCCCAGTCGCCCAGCCGCTTGAAGTCGCGGAACGTCTCTTCCCAGCCGCCGCCGCCGTAGGTTTCGCTCAGCGTGCGCCGGTAGCCCATCTGGTTAGCCACGCTGCTCAGCTCCTTTACGGCGCGCACGTTTCCGAACTGCGCCTGCGGCGATTCGTCGTTATACTGGTTGAAAAGCATGTCGATGGCCGGCTGCTGGTGCCACGCATACATGGCCATGTTGTCGCCCCCGTCGGCCATGTCCGGCCAGCCATGTTCCCAGTAGTGCCCCGTCAGTTTGAGGTTGTTCGCCTCGCAGTATTCGAAACAGGGCTTGGCCCAGCGGTCGATAAAGAGTTGCAGCAGCGTTTGCGTGTAATTGTGGCGCACCTTTTTCCAGTCGCCCGTTTCCTCGAACAGGGAAGGCAGACTGGCTTTCAGGTCGTAGCCCCATTTTGCCCGGAAGACGTCGAACAGGTCGGGCGTCCAGCGGATACCGCCGGGCGGATTGATATTCGGTTCGTCGGTAAACCAGCCGGGCACGGCCTTGCCAAATTCGTCGCCCAGCGCCCGTTTGTATCCGTCCATCGTGATTTCGATAAACTTCTCCGTCACGCCGGGATACAGCAGGTCGACATACGAAAAGCCGCCATACCAGGGCGACTGCTGGTCGTATCCCTTCCTCAGCAGATAGTATTCGCCTTTCTTCCCCTGTTCGTCCTTCATGCCGGATGTAATCTCCCGGAACGTTCCGTCGCTTTCTTTTCGGTAGCACAGGAACACATCCGCCGGTACGGTGTCGGGAAAGACCTCGTATTTCTCCGGCAGCAGGCTTTTCCCCTGATTGTAACTTTCGGGCATCGCGGCCGGCACATGTCCGCCCGCAAACCCGCTCGGATACGAGTTTTCGTCATAGAGCCACACGTCCATGTCCAGTTTCTTTCCCGTTTCTACGGTATACCGGCACAGTTCGAACCATTCGTCCGAGATGTATTCCGTAATCAGCCCCGGACGGGGATGGATAAACACGCCGCCGAAGCCCTGTTCCTTCAGTTCGTTCATGGACGCGTCGATCAGTTCGTGTGTCACGCGCGTGTTCCACACCCACAGCGGAGCGGTCCCGTATTCTTTGGGCGGCTCGGCAAAGCAGCCGGAGAGTTCGTCAAATGCAGCTATCCCTTCCTTTCCGGCGGACGAATCCGTATTCACCCGGCACGAAAGATTACCCAGCATGGCTGCAGCAAGCAATAAAATCATGTTTCTTTTCATCGGATTATTGTTTAAAAATTATTTTCCATGGCCGCAAAGATATAATAAATATCGGACAGATCCGGCAAAAAGTCAGGGCAAACGCTCAATATTAAAATGTATCCCAACATGTCCCTTCGCCGTTTTCCCTGTCGTGCCCGGAAGAGGGAGGCTGCTTCTGTCTCCGCCCTGACAGACCTGCTCCCTGTCCGTCAACAGCGCTTCGGGAAAAAGAATCAGCCCGCTTTGAACGGATTGCCGGAACCGGACTATTTCACTATATTTGTCCGGTTTTTGAACGCCGATATAATTTAAAAGTACAGATACAATATGAAACTAAAGTTGATTTATCCCAGATGGGAAAAGTTGAGAGGACAGACAACCTTTAATCTTCCGCCTCACGGGCCGGTTGTTTTTGCCGCTACCGTGCCCGGCGATGTGGACATTTCGTTCACGGACGAAAACGTGGAACCGGTGCAGTTTGACGAGGCGTGTGATCTGGTGGCGATATCCATGATGCTCAGCACGCAGGTGAAACGCGGCTGGGCGATTGCCGACGAATTTCGCAGGCGGGGGAAAAAGGTGATTTTCGGCGGGATTTCGACCATGCTCCACGCCGAGGATACGATTGAACATGCCGATGCCGTTTTCCTGGGCGAGGCCGAAGGACGCATGGAAGAGGTGTTCGACGACTGGCGGAACGACCGCCTGAAGAAGGTCTACAACTATATGGGACACATGCCTCCGTCAGAATTGGTCGGGCCGGCACGCAGAGATCTGTACAGGCGGGAACTGTATAATCACAAGGGGGTACAGATGGTAGACCTGTTCCATGCCTCGCGCGGCTGCCGTTTCAGCTGCTATCCGTGCGCCGTGTCCTATCTGGGAGGGCGCATTTTCCGTCCGCGGCCGATCGACAGGGTGCTGGAAGACCTGGCTACCATTGACAACAACCGCCTTTTCATTGTCGACAATTCGCTGGCCCAGAACAAAGAATGGGAAATAGAACTCTTCCGCGAGATGATACCCTTCAAAAAGAAATGGATCAGCCATACCATCGAAGACGATCCGAAGGTGCTGGACCTGGCCGCCCGGGCGGGAGCGTGGTATGTCTACCAGGCGGTCTACGACACGTCCGACTATATCCGGGAGCGTGTCAGGCGGTATCACGACCATGGCATCGGCGTGGAAGGCACCATCCTGATCGGACTGGACAACCAGTCGGAAGACGACATCAGGCGACTGATCGATTTCCTGCTGGAGATCGACCTCGACCTGGCCGAATTTACGGTGATGACGCCGTTTCCGCATACGAAAGGTTACGACGACCTGCTGCGCCAGGGACGCATCTTCGACTTCGACTGGAACCATTACAACGCCGGACAGGTGGTGTTTCACCCCAAGCAGATGTCTGCCGAACGGCTGCAGGAACTCTACGATTATGCCTGGCAATCCTTCTACCGCGACGAAAGCCAGGAACAGAAGATGTTCCGCCTGTTTTCGAAGGTCGTCATCCGCGAAATGGAAGAAGGCACCTTCCGCCCGCGCAACCGCAGCCTGATCAACCAGTCGTTCGGAAAAAAGGTCGAACGCACCTTTGCCCGGAGCGAACAGTGAAATACCGCGTACAGGGTATTGCAGCACGGCGGCGCAGGCGCTATCTTTGCAGCACGAAATAATCATCAATAAAGAAATTGAATCATGGGTAATTTAAAATTTGAAACATTGCAGGTACACGCAGGCCAGGAAGTCGAAAAGACAACCCACGCACGTGCGTTGCCGATTTATCAGACGTCTTCCTACGTTTTTGAAGACGCCAGGGATGGCGCCGACCTTTTCGGGTTGCGCAAGTTCGGAAACATCTACACCCGGCTGCAGAATCCTACGACCGAAGTGTTCGAGAAAAGGGTGGCCGCACTCGAAGGCGGCGTCACGGGGCTGGGCACCTCGTCGGGACAGGCGGCACAGTTCATTGCGCTGAACAATATCCTGCAGGTGGGCGATAATTTCGTCACCACCTCCCACCTCTACGGCGGCACTTACAACCAGTTCAAGTCGCAGTTCAGGCGGCTGGGCATCGAAGCCCGCTTCACGCCGACCGACGATCCGGCCGAGTTCGAAAAACTCATCGACTCCCGCACCAAAGCCCTCTATCTGGAGACCATCGGCAATCCCGAACTGAACATTCCCGACTTCGACGCCATCGCAGCCGTGGCCAACGCGCACGACATTCCGCTGATTGTGGACAACACGTTCGGAGCAGCCGGCTACCTTTTCCGTCCGATCGAACACGGCGCATCGGTCGTTGTCGAATCGGCCACCAAATGGATTGGCGGCCACGGCACAAGCATCGGCGGCGTGATCGTCGACAGCGGCACGTTCAACTGGGGCAACGGCAAGTTCCCCGCCTTTACCGAACCTTCGGACAGCTATCACGGCCTTGTCTTCTGGGATGTATTCGGCGCTGCCAGTCCCTTCGGCAACATCGCCTTCAACATCCGCGCCCGCGTGGAAGGACTGCGCGACTGGGGCAGCACACCCAGTCCCTTCAATTCGTTCCTTCTGGTACAGGGACTGGAGACGCTTTCGCTTCGCCTCGACCGCCACGTGCAGAACACGCAGGCGCTGGCCGAATGGCTCGAAGTGCATCCGGGAGTGGAATATGTCAACTATCCCGGCCTCAAGAGCAGCAAATACCACGAGCTGGCGCGCAAATACCTGCCCAAAGGCCCCGGCGCCGTGCTGACCTTCAAGGTCAAGGGCGATCCGGGGAACGCCGACCGGGTGATTGACAGCGTAAAACTGCTCAGCCACCTGGCCAATGTGGGCGATGCCAAGTCGCTGATCATTCACCCGGCCGCCACCACGCATGAACAGCTCTCGCCCGAGGAACAGAAGGCTACCGGCGTGGAACCGGGTCTGATCCGCATCTCCGTCGGGATCGAACACATTGACGACATCAAGGCCGACCTCGAACAGGCGCTCGACGCTATCCGCTGAACAGAAGGAAGGGGTGTCATAATGCACGCGGATGACGCGGATGTTGACGATTTGCGCAGATACGGGAAATCTGCGAAAATCCATTTCATCTGCGTCATCTGCGTGCTTTTTATCCCGTACAGCAAGCCTGAAAGAACCGCACATGTTATATCTTCGAGTGAAGCAAACTGCTAAAGACCGCGGAAATGCGAAGGACGTTTATAGCGGCTGCTAAAAGGCCGCGGAAATGCGAAAGACATTTATAGCGGCTGCTATAAGGCCGCGGAAATGCGAAGGACATTTATAGCAGCCGCTAAAAGGTTGCGGAAATGCGAAGGACGTTTATAGCGGCTGCTATAAGGCCGCGGAAATGTGAAGGACGTTTATAGCGGCTGCTATAAGGCTGCGGAAATGCGAAGGACGTTTATAGCGGCCGCTATAAGCCTGCGGAAAGACGGGAGACGTATCCCCGCAATCATCGCAAGGATAAAACGGGGCAACCCATACAAACAGCCTGCACCCCTCCCCTCCCCCACCCTCTCTTATACTTCACACGGCATGGCGCTGTGAACTGTAAACGATGAATCCATTCACTGCTCGTCATTTATCGTTAATGTGTTTACCCTCCCGATCCTTTCGGAACCTCTTTTTTAAAATTGTCATATCCTGCCAGTTCCGTATCTCCGTGCGGAACGCAGGGATTGGTTTAATGATTTTTATACTTCCGGGATTTGTCCGCCCGACGCCAATTGTTTACTTTTGAAACTTCAAATCGTAATTTTTGTTTCCCGGCAAGGGCGCGTCAATATTGCAGACAACAGTTTTCATATACATATCATGCGGCTAAGAAAGTTTCACGTGTTTTGCTTGCTGCTGGGTCTCAGCTACGGCTACACCCCGGCAAGAGACAATCTCCGGCTCCCGGATACCCGGACGCTGGGGATGGGAGGAAACGGTGTGTCGCACGCCGTCCTTTTCAATCCGGCCTTGCTGGCGCTGCAGGAGCGGAAGGAAGTACGAACCGACTATTTCAACCGCTATGGGGTGAAGGAACTGGCTACGGTCAGCGGAGGGTTCTGTTTTCCGAACCGCATCCTTCCGGCCGGCCTGCACGTGGCGTCCTTCGGCTATGACGAATACCGCGAAAGCATGTTCCGCCTTTCGGCCGGGAAACGGCTGAATGCGTTCTGCACGCTGGGCATCAGCGTGCAGTATGCATTCATCCAGTCGGAACTGTTCGAGTCGGACGCTTCGCGCCTTTCCACTGACATCGGCGCTTCGTTCCAGCCTGTGGATAACTGGCTGATCACATGCTCGGCCGTCAATCTGCCTTCCGTTTCACTGAACAGCGAAGAGGTGGACACTGAACGGATTGGAACGTACCTGATTGAACTGGGCGCCAACTGGCAATTTATCGACAATCTGTTGATCACCGGCAGCATGGCACACACTATGGAGACAGGCTGGAGCGGTTCGCTGGGAATGGAATATCGCCCTTACAACGACTTTCACCTGCGCACCGGAGTGCGAACCTCCCCTTTCTGCCCCTCCCTGGGCGCGGGATACCGCTTTGCCGGACTGACGGCGGATGTCGTGATGATTTATCACCCGGCGCTGGGTATCAGTACCGGGCTGGGGCTGTCCTGCACCTTTTAAGCGATGCCCCGTGAGACGATTGTTGACTGTAGGATTTGCCGGTCTGCTTACGGCCTCGCTCCATCTGGAAGCGCAGACGGTGCTGGCCGGAGACAAATGGATGGAATATCTCGAAGACCTGTCGGAGGACCTGGAAAATGAAGACAAGATTGAAACGCTGTATGCCGATTTCTCCTACCTGACGGAACATCCGCTGGACCTGAACTCGACGGATGCGGAAACGTTCAGGCGGCTGGTGTTCCTGTCGGACGCGCAAATCGAGGCCCTGCTCGCATACCGCAAACGCTACGGCCCCATGTTGACCGTCTATGAACTGAAAAACATCGAAGCGCTGGACTGGCCGACCATCGAACTGCTGCTTCCCTTTGTGTACGCCGGCGAAATCGATACCCGGCGACCGCTGACCTTCCGGAACCTGCTGAAATACGGTTCGAACGAACTGGTAGCACGTTATGACCCGGCTCTTCAGGAGAAACAGGGATACAGGCCGCAGCCCGACAGCATCCTGCAACGCTACCCGAACCGGGTCTACCTGGGCGAACCGTTCTACCATTCCATCCGTTATTCCTGCACGTTCGACGAACGCCTGCAGGCCGGTCTGGTAGCGGAAAAGGATGCCGGCGAACCGTTCGGGAAGCGTATCCACAGGGGATACGACTATTATTCCGCGCACGTACTGCTGCGCAACATGGGCCGGCTGAAAACACTGGCGGTCGGAGATTACAAGGTTTCCTTCGGACAGGGACTGGCCATCAGTCACGACTTCATGCCCGGACGAAATGCCTTCCTGACGCAGGCGGAGCGACGCACCAACGGTTTCCGGCGCCACTATTCGACGAACGAAACGGACTTTTTCCGGGGCGCCGCCGCTACCGTTCAGTGGAAAGATTTGAATCTGAGTCTTTTTTATTCGTCCCGCCGGCTGGATGCGACGGTAGAGGACACGCATATCACGTCCTTCAAGACGGACGGACTGCACCGCGTGGAGAGTGACCGCGAAAAGATGCGGACCGCCGGCATGAAGACGTGCGGCGGGAATCTCCGCTATGCGACGCCACAGGTTGTCATTGGCCTGACGGCCCTGACCTACACTTGCGACCGGCCCGTCGAACCGAATCCGGAGCCTTATAACCGGTTCTACTTTCGCGGAACGCAAAATGCCAATGCAAGCGTGGATTACCTGTTTAAATACGGGCAGCTGAAACTGTTCGGCGAGACGGCCGTTTCAAAAAACGGGGCCTGGGCAACGCTGAATGCGCTTCAGTGGACGCCGGCCTCGTATGCCTCCGGCCTGATTTTATACCGCTCGTATGCACGCGACTATCAGGCGTTTTACGGATATGCCTTTGCTCAGAACAGCTCCGTGCAGAATGAGCAGGGGCTTTACCTGGGGATACAGCTAACGCCGGCGGCACACTGGAAACTCTCCGGCTATGCGGATTTTTTCCGTTTCCCGTGGGTGAGATACAACGTGGATGCGCCGTCTTCGGGCGTCGAATACATGGTGCAGGCAGACCATGCGAGAGGGAACAGGCAGTCGATGTATTTCCGCTACCGCTACCGGCAGAAAGAGCTGAATTACACGCCCGCGGATCAGCCGGAAACGCAGGTGCTGCCGTACGGACAGCACCGTATCCGGTGGCAGATGACGTCTGCTCCGGCGGCGGGAGTGATTTTGCGGACGGCGGCGGATGCGTCTTTCTATCTGGCAGAAGGACGGAAAAGCCGCGGATGGATGGCCTCCCAGAGAGCCGAGTGGAAACCGGCCCGCATCCCCTTGCAGACAGATCTTTTTCTGGCGTATTTTCATACGGACGATTATTACAGCCGGCTCAGTTCGTATGAGAAAAAACTGCTCTACGTCTACAATACGCCGTTCCTGTATGGGAAAGGGATGCGCATGTCTGCCGTCTGCCGGTATTTTCTGATGCAAAAACTTTCCGTATCGGTCAAAACCGGATGGACGCACTATTTTGAAGGCGAATCCGTCGGCAGCGGTCTGGAATCTGTCGAAGGACGTGACCGGATCGAATTGAACCTGATGGTGCAGTGGAAATTTTGACCGGGATTCAGAGCAGCGGCGAGAAGAGTCGCATGAACGATTCGGCAAGCCGTCTGAGGACCGGGCGTTTCAGCCAGTGCGCCGGTACGAGCTGTTCGCACTGTGTCATGTCGTCCAGGAACATCTCCTTCATCCGGCAGGCAAACGACGCCTGATAGACAAATGCGTTGACTTCGAAATTATGTTCAAAACTGCGAAAGTCGAAATTGGCCGAGCCAATGCAGGCCAGCGCGTCGTCCGTCACGAGCAGTTTGGAATGCAGAAATCCCGGTTTGTAGAAATAGACCTTTACGCCGGCTTTGACCATATCGGCCAGAAAAGAACGGGAAGCCATGTTTACCATCCGGGAGTCGGAGCGTTCGGGAATCATCAGCCGTATGTCGACGCCGCCCAGGGCCACGGTTTGCAGGGCCTGATTCAGATCCTCGGTCGGGAGGAAATAGGGTGTCTGGATGTACAGGTAATTCCTGGCGTTCATGATGCAAAAGAGAAAGGCCTGTACCAGCGTACGCCAGAGGCCGGCCGGGCCGCTGGCGACAATTTGCAGGATGTTGTCGCTGTATATCTTCTCCGAAGGATAGTATTCCCGGCCCTTGACCAGTTCTTTGCTGATGACGTACCAGTCGATCAGGAAGGCAGACTGGAGTCCGTGGACCCCTTTGCCGGTGATTTTGAAATGCGTGTCGCGCCAGGGGCCGAGGGGGGTGCCGTGGATGTAGCGGTCGGCGATGTTCATGCCGCCCATGAAACCGACCCGCCCGTCTATCACGACGATTTTGCGGTGGTTCCGGTAATTGACCTTGCTCGTGAGCACCGGAAAGGCCACTCTCAGGAAGGGATAGACCTGGATGCCGGCTTTCCGCATCTCGGCAAAGAAGGTGTTTTTGGCGTGCCAGCTCCCGACGTCGTCGTAGATCACGCGAACGCGGATGCCGGCTCTGGCCTTGTCGATCAGCGCCTGCTGCACGCGCCGTCCGGTTGCGTCGCCGTCGAAGATGTAATATTGCAAATGGATATGGTGCCGGGCACGCCCGATTTCTTCCAGCAGCGCGTCAAACTTGTCTGCGCCGCGGGTGTAGACAGACAGTCCGCTTCCGTAAAGCAGCGGATTGCGGTGATTCCGGTTCAGGAGCCTTACCAGCGGGCGGCAGGGCGGTTCGACGGCACACCGGTCCTGTACCGGGGTGGCATACAGCGGCCTCATGATGCGCTTGTAGGTACGCCGGGATATGATCCGCTGCCGCCGGTTGTCCTGCCCGAAGACGAAGTAGAAGATCAGCCCCACTCCCGGCAGGAGCAGCAGGACGATCACCCAGGGAATCGTCTTCAGCGGATTCCGGTTTTCCAGCAAAACGACTATAATCAAACTCACAATGGAGATTGAATACAGGGCGAATAATGTCAAGCCTACGATCGTATTCAGTTGTATATCCATGAACATAGCCAGCTTCTTAATTTGATGGGATAAAGATACGGCTTTTAAATGTTAAATGCAAATCCGGACAATCATGCCCTCAGAAAAAGTGCATTTTCCGGCGGGTTCGGGCCGTAGTTCAGAGGACGATCTGGAAACAGCTGCCTTTTTCGGGTTCGGACTGTACCGTGATGACCCCGCCGTGCAGGAGGACGATCTGCCGGCAGATGCTCAGCCCAATGCCCGATCCGGAAGACCTGGTCGTGAAGAACGGCACGAATATTTTGTCCATAACTTCCGGCAGGATGCCTTCGCCGTGATCGGTTACGCGGATCAGGGTGCGCAGGTGTTCGTTCCGCGCAATATATACCTCCACGTTTGCCTGCTGCGGCGGCGAGGCTTCACAGGCATTTCTGACAAGGTTGATAAGCACCTGTTCCATCAATCCCCGGTCGGCTTCCATGAAGAGGTCTTCGGGTTCGATGCGGTAGCCGAACTCGAAGCCGCCGGCCTCCAGCAGGCGACGGATGTCGCTCATCCACTCGCCGGCAGAAAACCGGGAGATGACCGGCTGGGGGATGTGTGTCAGTTTCTTGTAGTTGTTCACGAAATCGACCAGGCCTTTGCTCCTGCGGTAGATGGTCTGCATGGCGCGGCTCATCATTTCGCGGTTTTCACTGTGCTGTTCTGTGAACGTTTCCGAAAGGGAAATGATCGGCGTCAGGGAGTTCATGATTTCGTGCGTCAGTACGCGGATCAGTTTCCGCCAGGCGTCGCTTTCGCTTTCGTCGAGGACGGACTGGATGTTTTTAAAACTGGTCAGTTTCAGTTTCCTGCCGCCGACCGTGAAATAGAGGGCGGTGACGGCCATCTGGCGTGTCGAGGGTTCCCGTCCGGCCTGGATGATTTTTGTTTCGCCGGGCGTCAGCCTGTTCAGCGTGTCCGGCAGTCCCGGCGAGAAGCGTTCCAGGTCGGCCAGTTTCCGCGGCCGGAGAGGGCCGAAGAGGTCCAGCGCCGCCTTGTTGATCCAGGTGATGTGATCCTGCCCGTCCGTGACCAGCAGGCCGAAGTCGATCCGGTTCAGCAGCATGTCGTAGAAGGTCTGGTCGGCTTCCTTTTGTTGCAGTTTGCGGTTGAACAGGGCGACTGCGCGTTCCATGCCGGGCACCAGTTCGGGCGCCAGCCCCCTGGCGGTAAAACTCTTGAAGGAGATATTAAATTCCGAATAGCGAATGGCGTCCAGCAGCCGCTGTACGTCTTTTGCGGTTCGCTGCTGGAAGCGGTACAGCTGGCGGCAGCAGCCCGTCAGCGCCGCCAGGCACAGCAGTCCCGGCACATAGTACCGCAGCGCGAAGCAGCAGCCCGCTGCGGCGGCCAGCAGGACCGTTCCGGCTATCCGGAGCAGCAGCCGCAGCCCGTGCTTTTTCATCTTTTGATCTTTCTGTACAGTGCGTAGCGGGAAATGCCCAGCAGTCCGGCGGCCCTGTTCATGTTTCCCTCGCTGCGCTTGAGGGCCTTTTCGATGGTTTCGCGTTCCAGGTCTTCGAGGTTCAGGTTTTCGTCGGCTTTTTTCCTTTCGTGTGCCGGCAGCATGATGCTCCCGGCTTTCAGGATCCTGTCGGACGAGAGGATGATCGCGCGTTCCATCACGTTTTGCAGTTCCCGGACATTGCCCGGCCAGTGGTAGTTCCCGATCTTGTGCCGGGCTTCGATCGACAGGCCGACGATTTCTTTCCGGTAGCGGAGGGTGAACTTCTTCAGGAAATACCCGGCCAGGAGGAGGATGTCGTCTCCGCGTTCGCGCAGGGGCGGTATCCTGATCTCGATCGTGTTGATGCGGTAGAGCAGGTCCTGGCGGAACTCGCCCCTGGCTACGGCGCCGTACAGGTCCAGATTGGTTGCGCAGATGTAGCGGACGTCGATCGGAATGGCGCGGGTGGAACCCAGCCGCGAGATTTCCTTATTCTCGATGGCGGAGAGCAGTTTGGCCCGCATGGCGTGGCTCAGGTTGCCCGTTTCGTTGAGGAAGAGCGTTCCTCCCGAAGCGATTTCCATGCGTCCGGTCTTGCCGGTTCTGGCATCGGTGAAGGCGCCTTTTTCGTAGCCGAACAGTTCGCTTTCAAACAGGGTTTCGGGGATGGCGCCCAGGTCGATGGCCGTAAAAATCTTCTCTTTCCGCGGCGAATGGCAGAAGATGAAGCGGGCGATCAGGTCTTTTCCGGTGCCGTTTTCTCCAAGCAGCAGGATGTTGGCTTCGGTTCCGGAGAGTTTTTCGATCAGGGCAAAGAGTTCCCGCATCGGCCCGGAGTTGCCGATTACTTCCGGGCAGGCCGGCCGGCTCAGCGACTGCACCTGCTCCCGGAGGTTTTCGACTTCCTCGCGCGAGGCCTTAAGTTTCATTGCGGAGGAGAGGGTGGCCAGCAGTTTTTCTTTTTCCCAGGGTTTGGAAATGAAGTCGGTGGCTCCTGCCTTGATGGCCTGCACCGCTTTTGCCGTGTCGGCATAGGCGGTCATGAAGATCACGATGGCCTGCGGATCGGCTTCGAGAATCTTTTCCAGCCAGAAAAAACCTTCGCTTCCGCTGACCACGTCTTTGCGGAAATTCATGTCGAGCAGGATCATGTCCGGCTGGAAGGTGTTCATATAGTGCAGCACCTTTTCCGGGTTTACGCTTACCTTCACCTTTTCGGTGTACGGCAGCAGCAGGGCGTTCAGGGCAAAGAGGACGTCTTCGTTGTCGTCGATGATCAGTATTTTTCCTTTTTTATCCATGTTCGCGTCAATTGAGAATGGCTGGTGTATATATATATAATGTGGGTCTCCGGCGGGCGAACCGGCGGGAATGCCGGTTTACGAGTCCGGCTCTTTCGTCTATATCAATGAGAATCATACTGCGGTAATTTTTTTGGCAAAGGTAATGATTTTATCCCAACATGTCCATTAGACACTTCTCCCGTCGTGTCCGGAAGAGGGCCTGCCGGCAAAAAACGGCCCGCAACACACGGTGGCCCGTCCCTGCCGGGACGGGTTGACGGGCGGATATTCCGTTTGCGGCCTGCCGGCAGTCTTTTCTTCCAGACTCGAAAGGTAGCTGCCTGTTGTGGACAGGTAGCTGCCCATGCTCGGCGTAGCGTCTCTCGCTGCGTCGGGCTAATGGCAAGCCTCCAGGCTTGTTGTAAGGCAGGAGCCTTACTTCTACTGCGACGTAGCGAGAGACGCTACGCCGAGCGAGGGACGGAATGTGGACGAAAAAGGGGGCACGACGAACATATTCCAGGGCTGGGTCTGTCCGCTGTCTTACCTTGTGCGAACTAAGCCGTCCCGACCACATTCCGTCCCTGGCCGGAACGGGTGATTATGCTGCGGGCCGTTTTCTACCCACATT
>JAIRXI010000153.1 GCA_031268395.1 Tannerella sp.
CTGTATATTTCTTATTATATGCTTGTTACATCTTACATTTTCTAATGGTGTCCATTAGAAAGTAAAAACATTATAATACGTATTATCAGATTATTATATTCTAATGGACATTTTGGGATAAACCCAACATGTCCATTAGACGCTTCGCCTGCTGTGTCCGGAAGAGGACTGCCTCTGTCCTGCCGGGACGGGTTGACAGGGACAGGGAGTGTATGCCGTTTTCTGTCAACAGGCTGTCCGGGCAGGATATGGGTCACCCGTAAACCCTGTGCCTGAAAAAACCGTCACACGTTCAGCGATCCGGGTTCTGTTCAGGCGCTGTACACCGTCTCAGTCTCTGACTTCTTCGTAATCAATATACTCGCCTTCGTTTTTGGGGATAATTTTCTTGTGGGAAGGGTGCGGCTGGCTGTTGCGCCTGCGCTGCCGGTCGGCAGCATCGGATGAGTGCGCTTGCGTCCGTTTTTTCGGGTTTCCGAAAAGAATATTCCTGAACGTGCGCAACGCAGAAAATCCCAGCAGCGAAACCAGGATCAGGAAGAAAAAGAACAGAAATATAAGAAACTTGAACATAAACAACACATTTGAACATCACAAAGATAGGTATTCCGGCTTAATTTCGGCTGTTAAAAATTGACAAGAGGAGGTACAGCAGGATGGAAGCGGTGATGCCGCCCATGCCGAAACACATCACCAGTCCCAGCGCTGCCAGCAGAAACGTATATTGCAGCCGGCTGTTTTTCCATCCCGGCGATTTGAATTTCAGGGAAAACATCGGAAGGTTCGAGACGAGCAGCCACGACGATCCCACCGCCAGCACCCCGGCCACCGACAGGACGGCCACCGGCGGCATCCGGCCCACACAGGCCGACAGGTCCGTGTCGAACCATCCCGGCAACAAGGCGGAGGAAGCGGACGGCGTGACAAGGCAGAGCAGCGAAGCCCAGAAAATGGCGTGTGCCGGCACGGGCAGCCCGATGAATGAGGTGTGCTGACGTGCGTCGTTGTTGAACCGGGCCAGGCGCAGGGCGGAAAATACGGGGATCGCAAAAGCCGCCGAAAGGAACAGTTTCCCGCAGACCGGATAGGCCCAGTCTGCCGCCTGCTGCGTGCGGTCGAGAAAATCGAACAGCATCATGCCCGGAGCAACGCCGAAGCTGACCATGTCTGCCAGCGAGTCGAGGTCTTTCCCGATGGGGGAACAGGCTTTCAGGAGGCGTGCGGCCAGGCCGTCGACAAAATCGAATCCCGCAGCCGCAAAAATGGCAACCATCGCGCCGGCAGGATGCCCGTCCAGCGCCAGGATGCAGGCATAGCATCCGCAAAGCAGGTTGGCGCACGTCAGCGCGTTGGGGATGTGTTTCTTCAGTTTCACAGGGGAGCAGAATAGTCGTAATTGATTTTATGGAGACGCGCAACGGGCGTCTGGTTGCCGATTACTTTCTGGTCCATTTCCACAAGCACTTCCGTCCCAACCGGCAGGAATATGTCCACCCGCGAGCCAAACTTGATGAAACCCATCTGCTCGTCTACATGGCATGGCTCGCCGACCCTGGCATAGGTCACGATCCGGCGTGCAAGGGCGCCGGCTATCTGGCGCGTCAGTACGTCGACATTGTGCCGCGTGGTGATGACGATGGTCGAGCGTTCGTTTTCCATACTGCTTTTCGGCAGGTAAGCCGCCCGGAAACGGCCTGCCTGGTGCGACACGCGACACACAACGCCGTTGACCGGAAACCAGTTGGCATGGACATTGAATACGGACATGAAAATGGAAATTTGCAGCCGTTGCCCGTGGAAGTATTCGTTTTCCGTCACTTCTTCAATGGCAACAACCGTCCCGTCGGCCGGTGCAATCACCAGCCCTTCCGAATCGTATGGAAAACGGCGAAACGGACTTCTGAAGAAATTCAGCACCAGCAGAAACAACGCTGCCGACAGGGAGATGGAAATATAGAACAAGTATCCTTTGCCGGCCGTATAATACAGGGTTACGTTGACGGCAAACAAAAAAGTGAACAGTGACAGCAACAAACCGGTTCCTTCTCTATGTACTTTCATGTTTTTTTTTAATCTGACTGCAAAAGTATTCTTTTTTACCGGAAATAAAAAATATTCAGGCAACGACTTCTTCAATTTCGTCCAGTTCCACATACCAGAGATAGCCGTTCACCTGCCCGTAGCCCATGCGGCGGACGAGTTCGCAGTACCCGTTTACTTGCCGGCGGTGGCGGTCCTCCTTCTGTTCGCCGAACTTGTAATCAACCACATGAATGCATTCATCTGCTATCATGATCCGGTCGGGACGGCTTGATTTTCCGTTGTCGAACAGGATTTCCGTTTCATTCAGCACGCGCATGGAACCGTCGAACCACAGTTTCACCTCCGGCCTGTTCAGCCGTTTTTCCAGGCGTTCGCGCCATTCGACCGCTTCCTTCCTGTCGATTTCGCCGCCGGCTTCTTTGGCGGCCACGGCGGGGCGGATGTCGGCCACGGTCCGGATGTCGCTCAGCAGTTCGTGCATCAGCACGCCGTAGCGCCGTTTCCTGTCGTCGAAAAAGCCCCCCCTGCGATGCAGGCGCAAATGCATCCGTCCGTCCGGCAGAACGGACGGGAGGTGGCGCACCGGCATTTCTTCCGCCGTTTCCCCGCAGTCGGGCCGGGTATGCCACCAGTCGCCCCACTCGAAAAGGTCGTCCGCACGGAATCCCCCGGCAAACGGCAGCAGCGTGTCGCCGCCGGCCGTGGTCGTGATGCCGGTCTCCCGGAGGCTGTCGCGAATCAGCCTGGAAATCGCTTTTGCCGGTCGCGCCTCCGCGTCGGGCACGAAAACGATCAGTTCTTCCTTTGCCCGGGTAAATGCCACATAGAGCGCATTCAGGCTGTCAATATAGGCATGAAGTTTCTCGTGATAATAATCTTCGGCGAAAAGCGTCCTGTTCAGGGCGCCGGAATAGCCGACCGGCGCCAGGTACAGCCGGTTGAAAGGCGCTTCCTGCGGATGACACCAGAGGATGGAACCGCTTTTCTGGTCGGCCTCCCAGTCGCCGAACGGAATGATGACCGCCTTGAAGCCCAATCCTTTCGACTTGTGAATGGTCAGGATGCGGATCGCATTCTGCGTGTCGGGCAGGGCGATTTTCGTCTGTTGTCCGGTTTCTTTCCACCACTGGAGAAACCTGTCCATGCCGGCCGGTTCTTTCGCTGCATATCCGGCAACAAGGTCCAGGAAGGCCTGGATAAAGACCTGCTCGCTTTCCGGGAAAACGGCTTCGAAAAGCCGGTAAATGCCTTCGGCCATTTCGTACGGTGCACGGTGCGACAGTTTCTGCAGCCCCTCGAGCGTTTCTGCCGGGAAATCCGTTCCGATTTCTGAGGCAAATGAAACCGTTTCGCGAGCCGTCGGCGTTTCCCTGCGCAGCAGGACGAAGGCGATCCGTGCCAGCCGGCGTATCGCGGGGTCGTCCGGGCGGTTCAGGCAGTGCAGCATGTCGGCCATGAACCGGACAGACCGCGAACGGCCCAGTTCCAGCGCGTCTTCCGAGATAAATTCATACTGACAGGGGTCCTCGGGATGCGCGCTCCTGTATGCCAGCAGCGTTTCCGCCGCCAGCATCCCCTCGGCCCGGGTACGTACCAGAATGGCCATGTCGCGCAGGGCATAGCCGCTGTTTTGCAGCCGTTCAATCACCGGGGGCAGGCGGAGCATGGCCTCCTCTTTCCAGCCGGCCTCGCCGTTGCCGGACAGCAGTTCGATCCTGACATGACCGTCTTGCGAGCGGAAGGGCGGCGATACCTTCAAAAAACTCCGGTCATAGGCCGAAATGTTTTTGCCTGCAAAGCGTTCGCGCTGTTCGGGGCTGAGTGCAGACTCGTCCAGCCCTTCGTTGTAACGCTGTTGCAGCAGGGCCGGCGCGACAGTGAAAAACGTGTTGTTGAACTCGACGATGAGCCGGTGGCTGCGCCAGTTTTCCGCCAGTGTCTCCCCGACCGTCTGTTCGGCGGTAAAGTCCTGCCGCACCTTTTCGTCGAGCAGCGTCCAGTCGGAATTGCGGAAACGGTAGATGCTTTGCTTGACGTCACCCACAATCAGGTTATCGTGCCGGCTGGCCAGACTCTCGCGCAGCAGCGGAAGGAAATTGTGCCACTGCATCCTGCTGGTGTCCTGAAACTCGTCGATCATGTAATGATCAATGCGTGTGCCGGTTTTTTCGTAGATAAACGGGACGTCGCTGCCGTCGATGATCCGGTTCAGCAACTCGGTTGTATCGGCAATCAGCATACAGTTTTTTTCTTCGCACCACAGCCTGAGCTGGCGGGAAATATCGGAAAGGATGCCCAGCGTATAATAATAGCGGACAATCTCGCGGGCGGTGTAATAGTTGGTCAGGCGGTCGAAAAAGGAAACTGTGCGCCGGAGGCAGTCGCCCACTTCGGCATGCCAGGCCGTTTCGATGGCCTGCCGTTTGTCGGGCGTTGTTGTTTTGGTATAGCAGGCGTCCACCTGGCCGGCCATGTTCCGGAATGTGGCGGACGGTTCTTTCATGCTCCCTCCGGCCAGCTGTTCAAACAGGAAGAGCGCCGAACGGCTGCCTCCCTTGAAATCGGACGGCAGCAGCGCATGTCGGGCAAGAGCGGCCATCCCCTGTTCGCCGATTTGCCGCGCTTCGGCCTCGGTGGCGCGGATCAGTGCGTGCAGCGTATCCCTGTATTGACCAAGCGCCTGTTTGTCGGCAATGTCTCTGTTTATACCGTCGCCATGTGTTTTGTATTTTTCCTTGAAAAGTTCTCCGCCGAGTTTTCTAATTTCGGTGCGAATGTCCCAGGTTTCGCCACGCTCCACCTTGTCTTCGCTGAACCGCAAAAGCCATTCCAGCAGCGGCCTGTGTTCTTTTTTATCCAGTTCGGCCAGCAGGTTGTCGATGGCTTCCGACAGGACGAGGTCTCTGTCCATTTCGACGCGGTAATTGCCCTGCAGGCCGATTTCGCGGATAAAGGCGCGCATGGTCTGCTGGAAGAAGTGGTCAATCGTACTGATGTGAAACGCGGTATAATCGTGCAGGATACGGATCATGATTTTCTGTGCCTGCGTGCGGATCTGCGACTCGGCCTGGCCATACAGCCCGGCCAGCAAAGGGAGGAAGTCCGACGGTTGCCCGGAGGCCAGCAGATGCAGTTCCCGGATGATGCGGTTTTTCATTTCTTCCGTGGCCTTGTTCGTGAATGTCACGGAGAGAATCCGGGCATGAACGTCCGTTCCACGAAACAGCAGCCGGAGGTATTCCCCCGTCAGTTTGTGAGTCTTGCCTGTCCCGGCAGAAGCGCGATAAACGGTTAGCATAAACGGCGTTATTCGGCGATTATACGTTGTGCGGGGATACGGCCTCCGGTAGGGCGTTCCGGATCAGTCCGCGCCGTATCTGTTTTATTTCCCCTTCCGGTCAGCGGCTTTTCCATTTCCCGAAACGGAGCAGTTGAATTTCCTTTGAACGTCCGGAAATCACAGCCCTCTGCGCCGTATGCCCGAATACCCATAATCCCTTCTGTCGGGACAGCCAGTGTCCCCCAAAATAATGCCCTTATCTCCATATCCGTATCTTTTTAGCGGTGCAAATATACCAATTTCTTCATTAACGGGGAGAACGAGGAACGATGAACGGGGAAGCTTCACTGGTAAAACCATGTGTTCAGGGAACATAGCGCTTGATGATAGCCGCACGGCAAACCTGCGGTTCGGACAGATAACCTCATTTCCACCTGATTTTAATAACAAAACAACCTCAGCAGCGGCAGGCAGCAATGATCATACAGGCGGACCTCATTACTTCCTTACTCCCCGGTTATAAATAATAAGGTAATAAGGTTTTGCCGGAGGGTTCATGCCTGCTTGCCGCTACTGAGGTTGTTTTGTTATTAAAATTAGGTGGAAATGAGGTCGACGTCATTAACGATGAACGATGAACGGGGTTTGTCCGTCAGGGCATTCATATCAATCGCATACGAATATCTCCCCGCAGGATGGAACTCCGTACGGAGTTCAACTGCCGGTTTAATCGCTTTTTCAATTGATATGAATGCCCTGACGGGCAAACCCCGTTCATCGTGCATCGTTAAGGAAGGCCCGTCCCGGCGGGGACGGGCCATATTGCGTTGCGAGC
>JAIRXI010000207.1 GCA_031268395.1 Tannerella sp.
TAATGAAACCAGCTTGCAGATACGGCTGGAAGAAAGCGTCAGTTTACTGGACGAAGTAGTTGTCGTGGGTTACGGCACACAGCGGAAAGCGTCGCTGACGAGCGCCATCTCCCAAATCAGGGGAGAAGAAGCCTTCAAGGACAGGGGTATTAATAATGTATCCGTCGCATTGCAGGGCGAGGTACCGGGGCTGGTGGTAACGCGCAGCACTACCCGTCCCGGCAGCGAAGGGGCGGCGATGAAAATCCGCGGCGACATTTCGGTGAACGGAAACTCAAGTCCGCTGGTGCTGATTGACGGGATTGCCGACTCGCTCGACGAACTGAACCAGATGGAGCCGAACGATATTGAGAACATCTCCGTACTGAAAGACGCTTCGGCGGCTATCTACGGGGCGCGTTCCGCATCCGGTGTGCTGCTGGTAACGACCAAACGCGGTAAAAAAGGCAAGGCAAACATCACTTATAACGGTTCGGTCAGTACAACCGTCGACGGCATTCGGATGCCGATTACCACGAACGCCGAGTGGCTGGACATGTTCTACGCTGCGCAGTATCGCGACGCCATGGCTATCAATCCCACCGTGACCGACCCGGAAGAAATCAGGAAACGGATGAACTGGTGGATATTTGCCACCAACAGCGTGCTGTCGGGCGTGGATGTCAATACCAATGAACCTACGGGCGATTATGAATTTTGGCAGCGGTTACGCAACGGTGAAACCATGACGATAAGAAGAAGCAACGGCTGGATTCACCGCTACGAGCCGAATAACTACATGCAGGATGAACTTTACGGACAGGCAACTTCGCACAAACATGCACTCAGTATTTCGGGCGCCGACGACAGGTTCGGATACATGGCTTCGCTGGGGTATGCCGATAACAGCTCGCAGTTGAAAGTCGCTGAAGACGGCGAAAAAAAATACAGCGGACGCCTCAACATGGATTATCAGGCAACTGAAATCCTGAAGTTCGAAACAGGCATGTCGTATGAAAAGCGGGACATCACCACGCCCAGCGCCGATGTGGGTAATGGATGGGCTGACCCCTGGTTATGGGCGTTCTACAGTCAGAACGGAAGTCCTTATGATTCTTTCGACGGCAAACGCAGTCCGCTCGGAGGACTCGTTGGCGGCGGACAGGCCAAAACCGGATTTACCACTTTCCGCGCCAACCTCAAAGCCACGCTCGACCTTTCGGCGCTTACGCCGGGACTGTCGCTCTCCGCAACCGGCGGCTATAAAACGGTAGGAAAAAACATTCAAATCTCGTCGAACAAAGTACAGTATTATGACTGGGAGAATAATCCGACAGGCAATAAAAACGGTCCCGGCTGGCTGTCCGAAGAAATGAACCTCTGGGCAAACACGACACTCGGAGGATTTGCCAACTACGACCGCACATTCAACCGGCTGCATACGGTCAGCGTCATGCTGGGCGTAACCGCCGAGGAGGAAAACTGGAAAAAAGTAACCGCATCACGCAACAGCGGGCCACTGTACGAGAACTCCGGCCTGGTCGATTTGGACGTGATGATAAACGGAACGAACAACGGCGCAGGCGGCGGACAAAATTCATGGGCGTTCCTGTCGTACATCACCCGCTTGAACTACAACTGCGACGATAAATACATCGTTGAATTTCTGGGACGTCGCGACGGGTCGTCCAAACTGTCGGACAGTCAGCGGTGGAAGAATTTCTACTCTGTCTCCGGAGCATGGGTTCTCTCCAATGAAGACTTTATGAAAGACATCCAGGGCTTGAGCAATCTGAAAATCCGCTACAATTACGGAAAAACAGGCAGCGTGGAAGGCATCGGCAATTACGAACGCTATGCCACCATTTCGTCGGGGTCGGCTTATTTCGGCGAAGGCTCGACGCTGACCAGCCAGCCCTCGCTGTGGCTCGGCAGCATGACCTCGGAATTGCGCACATGGGAAACCATCAACAGTCACGACGCCGGTATCGACTTTGCTTTCCTGAAAAACCGTCTGTCAGGCTCGTTCGATTATTTCAGCAAGACCAACGAAGGCATGTTCATCCCCATAACTTACCCTGCCGTGCTGGGTGCAAGCGCTCCACTGACAAATAATGGAAAATTCGGCGCCAAAGGATGGGAGCTTGCGCTTAACTGGCGTGACCGAATCGGCGACCTTACATACCATATCGGCGGCTTCGTCGGCGACGCCGGAAATGAAGCGCTGAAATTGGAAAACAACGAGAACGTTCCCGACCCGGGCAAAAACTCCAACCGTCTTGTAGGGAAACCTCGCGAATCGTTCTACGTCTATGAAACGGCAGGCATATTTGCAACGCAGGCCGAAGCCGACGCATATTACGAAAAATATTACTGGAATGTCGACCATACCGGTCCCAAACCGGGAAACATACTGCCGACGCCTCAGGAAACAGGCACGAACCGTCTTCGTCCCGGCGCGCGCATACTCGTTGACCGCGACGGCGACGGCGCCATCACAACCAAAGATACGTACTATGCCGGCGACGCCGCCCCGCACTACACTTTCGGCTTCAAGCTCGGGCTGGAATACAGGGGGTTCGATATTCAAGCCTTCCTGCAAGGCGTGGGAGAGCAGGTCGTTTTGCGTCCTCGACTACGGCCGTACCGTCGCCACGCTTGCCGGCAATCTGCTCTACTCGCAGCGCGACTACCTCGCCCCCGTTCCGTTGGGACAAATCCGCCTGAACGAATCGCTGACGCAGAATCCCGGCTGGTAAAGATTGTTTGGATTAATTAACTATATTCGGGAGTCGGAAATTATGCCGATTCCCGAATATTCAATAATTTTACCGGCAAAATACAATTTATGAACGGAAATTTATTTCAAATGGCGGTAATCCTGCTGATAGCGGCAGGAAGTTTTTCCTGCGGGGAAGAAAATGTTCGTTCCGTATCCTGTGAACAAACACCTGATTATCCTGAAATTCATAATGAAAACTTAT
>JAIRXI010000217.1 GCA_031268395.1 Tannerella sp.
GATGGACAACAACCGTCGGCGGCTTTTTGCATCCGTACAAATACCACCGGACAGCGGCTGCGTCGGCGGGAGCAGCCGAGGATTTCGTGTCGCTGCGCCTGACGGAGCAGTATCTGATACGGGCGGAGGCGCGGGCGCAGCAGGACAAGCTGGCGGAGGCCACAGACGATGTGAACATCATCCGCCGCCGTGCCGGGCTGAATGATTTGCCGGAAAGCCTGTCGAAAGCCGGCGTCCTGCTCGCCGTCGAACGGGAACGCCGTCATGAGTTCTTCGCCGAAGAGTGCCACCGCTGGTGGGACCTTATCCGCACCGGACGCGCCGACGACGTGCTGGGCGCTTTCCCCGACAAGAAATGGACGCCGCACAAGGCGCTGTTGCCCATCCCGCAGCGGGAACTGGATATCAATAGCCGTATTACCCAGAATTCGGGATATTGACTAAGTAACGTGAAATAAACAAGATATAATGGTTTTAAGCAAATTAAAATATCCGTCATTACGAAGTCGCCCTGCTCAGGGCAAGTCTCTCAATGTCATGGAGAAAGAATCCGGACGCGCGGAAAGTTTCCGACGTGTCGGATTTCTTGCCGGAAGCTCCGGGAAAGTTTCCGACGCGTCGGATTTCTTGCCGGAAGCTCCGGGAAGGATATATTCGTGTCGGATTTCTTGCCGGAAGCTCCGGGAAGGCTATCTTCGCGTCGGATTTCTTGCCGGAAGCTCCGGGAAGGCTATCTTTGTGTCGGATTTCTTGCCGGAAGCTCCGGGAAGGCTATCTTTATGTCGGATTTCTTGCCGGAAGCTCCGGGAAGGATATCTTCGTGTCGGATTTCTTGCCGGAAGCTCGCGGGAAGATTTCCGACGTGCAGAAAATCTCGCCGGAAGCTCCGGGAAGATTTCCGACGCGCAGAAAACCTCGCCGGAAGCTCCGGGAAGTTTTCCGACACGCAGAAAACCTCGCCGGAAGCTCCGGGCAAGGTTTTCGATGCATTGGGACAGTTACAGGTTATTTATTTCACGTTACTAAATAAAATGTTGAAAGTATGGAACCGACGCTTGCCGTATTTTTTGCTTTTGATTTTTTGATGATACCGCTTCTTACGGTAGCCTACTATGCCGCTCCGGAAAGATTTATTGGGGAGAAGTATGATTATGTCAAATTCATCCTGACATTTTTGTCCATTTTTTTCCTGGTGTTTATCGTGATCACCAACATTGCAAACAACAGGGCAGTGACTCACATGTTCGCAGGCATTACGTTTGTACCGGCGCTGTTTATCTATCACCTGCTGTTCCCGTTCAAAACAGTGAAGAGAAACCGGCACCTGACGTTCTTCCTGTTTTTCCTGACCCTGTTCGAGTGCGTCCTGGGTGCATTGCTCATGTATGCGGCGCTTTTTGCGAAAATGTGACATTCATAACAACAAAACAATATGCATCGTAACAGTCAATATAAAATACTGAAAATCTGTTTGGTATTCGCGCTACTGCTTGCGGGTGCAAGCGCGGGCGCGCAGACCTTGCGCGGGCATGTGTATGCTCTCGAAAACGGAACGAAAAGCCCCCTGGTCGGGGCGCACGTCTATTTCCCGAACTTCGGGAACGGCGTGACGACGGACGAAAAAGGAGCTTTCGCCATCGAACGGAAAGACGCAAGCGTCGTCACGCTCATTGCCGGCTTTGTGGGCTTCACTTCCGACACAATCCGAATTGCGGAAAACAAGGGCGACCTGGAATTTATTCTCCGCGAAAACGCCGTGCTGGACGAAGTGGTTGTCAGCGTCAACCGGCAAGGCACCGTCCTGTCGCGCCTGACCGCCGGCAAGACGGAGTTGATCACCACGACCGGCCTCGCCAAAATGGCCTGCTGCAACCTGTCGGAAAGTTTTGAAAACAGCGCCACGGTCACGGTCGGTTTTACCGATGCCATATCCGGCGCCCGGCAAGTGCAATTACTCGGGCTGTCAGGCATATACAGCCAACTGCTGACGGAGAATGTGCCCACGCACCGCGGACTGCTTTCCCCGTTCGGATGGAGTTACATCCCTGGCCCGTGGCTGGAATCTATACAGATTTCCAAAGGCGCCTCGTCGGTAGTTAACGGCTACGAATCCATCGCCGGACAAATCAACCTCGAAATGAAAAAGCCTGATTATACGGACCCGCTTTTCGTCAATGCCTACGGCGACCTGCTCGGACGTTACGAACTCAACATCACCTCCGCCGCACAAGTGAACCGGCGGCTGTGGACAGGCCTGCTCCTGCACGGATCAACCGATACCGGAGCGCACGATTACAATGGCGACACGTTTCTTGATATGCCTAAGTCGAAATTCGTGAACCTCGCCAACCGGTGGTTTTACCTCAACGAAAGCGGCATACAGTCGCGTACCACGCTCCGGTTCCTCTATGATTCGCGCGACGGCGGACAGGATGAGGCGCATCACGGCGCCGACAACAATTTCGGGCACGACGAACTGTATAAGACTAAAATCCGAAACCGGAATATCGGCATTGACAATAAGACTGGCTTCGCTGTCGGCGACCGCGAAAGTCAGAGCATCGGGATTATCAGTAGCTTCAACCTTTACGACGAAAACCTGGATTATGGCAGTCCCGTCTACGGAAACAAACTATACGAAGGACGGCAAAGCTCCTTTTACAGCAATATCCTCTTCACTTCCGGCTTCGGAGAACAGCATCGCTATACCGTCGGCGCAAGCTTTGCCTGGGACAATTACGTCACCCGCTTTGAAGATCGCCTGCCCCTGAACGCCACCCCCTCCACGGCGCTGGACCGGTACGAAACCGTCCCCGGATTCTTCGGCGAATATACCGCCACGCGGAACGAAAAGTTCACTTTTGTACTCGGCGTGCGCGAAGACTGGAACAGCCGCTACGGCTGGCTCTTCACACCTCGCGCCAACGTCCGCTACAACCCCCTGGAAGCGCTGGCGCTACGGGCTTCCGCCGGACGTGGATACCACTCGGCTAATGTCGTGGCCGAAAACATTGGCCTGCTGGCTTCTTCACGCCGGTTCGATCTCGACCAGGTGAACAGCCTCGACATCGAACGCGCCTGGAACTACGGTGGCAACATCAGCGCCTATATCCCCATCGGCGCCGGACGCACCCTGACTGTGAGCCTGGATTATTTCCATACGCAGTTCCAAAATCAGGCCGTCGTCGACGTCGAACGGGACCGCAACAGTGTCTTCTTCTACAATCAGCACGGCATTTCCCGCTCCGACGTCTGGCAAGCCGACATCTCCGCAAATCCTTTCACCGGGTTTGAGGTCTTCGCCGCTTTTCGCTACAACAACACCCGCATCACTTACACCGACCCGGAGGGCGTCGACTATGAACGCGAAAAGCCCTTGACATCCCGCTACCGTGGACTGCTGAACCTGACTTACGCGACCCGGCTGCGCAAATGGGTGTTCGATTTCACTGCGCAAGTGAACGGGCCTTCGCGCATACCGGGCCTGAACGGATACGGCTCTGCATTGAAAATGTCGACCTCCTATCCGGTCTATTTTGCTCAAATCACAAAGAACACAAAACGTTTTGACATCTATGCCGGCGCAGAAAACATACTTGACTTCAAGCAAAAGAATCCGATTCTGAATCCTGATCAGTCTTTTGGACGGGATTTCGATTCCTCCCTTGTATGGGGGCCGGTCACGGGACGGAAATTGTATGCGGGGATTCGGCTGAGAATGGGTAAACTGCATTGAAACCGATAATGTATCACTTAATAATAAATTGAACTGACAATGAAAACAAAATCGACAAAATTATCCGTATGGCTGCTGGCACTGTGTGCGCTCGTATGCACGGCGAACGCCGCAGAGAAGACAGACAAAAAGAAAAAGACAGCCGAAGTAACGTTCGCGGTAAGCCTGTTCTGCGATAACTGCAAAGCCAAAATCGAACGGCACATCGCTTGGGAAAAGGGTGTAAAAGATCTGAATGTCAATCTGGAAAAGAAACAGGTTACGGTTAAGTACGATCCGTCAAAAACCACGGAGGCCGTGCTGAAAAAGGCTATCGAAGCCCTGGAATATACATGCGAAAAAATTGACGGTACACCAAAACCCGCACCTGGGATAAAAAAAACAAAATGACAAAGGCTATGAAACATCCGGCATTATCTTTGCTGTCAGCAGCAATGCTCCTGTCGTTTTCCGCCTGTGGAGGCGGAGAGGACAACGGAAAATCGGAGCAGGCGATTACGTTCGACGTCCTGGCTCCACGCAATTTAAGCGAACGATTTTTTGAACTGAACGCTACGGCCTCTTCCGGATTGCCCGTATCCTACGCCAGCAGTGAATCATCGGTAGCGGCCATAAGCGGCCGGACGGTCACGCTGCTCAAAAAAGGAACGACAAATATCACCGCTTCGCAGGCCGGCAACGGAGCTTATTTTGAAGCCGCCCAAATCACGCGCCTGCTGACGGTCAATGAAGACAATAACGACCGAAAAAAAAACCAGACAATCACGTTCGAACTGAGCGTAACCGAATTGAATTTCAACGAGGGCGAATTGACGCTTGAGGCCACTGCCTCCTCCGGATTGCCGGTTTCGTTCACCGCCAATCATATCAATGTTGCCATTGAGGGGACGCTTCTGAAACTCACCTATACAGGCTCGCATTACGACGACGACGTAACCGTCACCGCCTCGCAGGAAGGCAACGACGAGTATAACGCCGCCCCGAATGTGTCGCGAGGGCTGCATATCAAGCATGATGAATAACACATTTCCCCCGCCATATGAAAAAAATTATTGTGCTGTTCACCATCTGCTGTTGGTCAGCCTTTGTTGCGGCTCAACAGGCGGATGTTCTGACGGAGGAAGAACTGTTGAACGACAAAGACTGGCAGGCGTTGGCGGTGATATTAAATCCGCTCGACGAACGGTTGGCCGCTCTGGAGGCGGAATATGCGGAAGCTACGCCATCGCAAAAAGCCGACGAAGCGTTTATGAAAGCGATCGAACAGCGCCATGCCGTCGCCACCACGGCATACAATCAACTGATTCGCGTTTTTATTTTGGAGCATACCGATTCCTATATCGGCCTGATGATACTGGTGCAGGCGGCGGGCGATGATTTTGAATTGGAGGAGATCGCTCCCCTGTTCGATGCCTTTCCCGATGCGTTGAAAAATACGGATATCGGGATGTCTCTGAGTGCAAAGATTTTTGCCCGGAGGAAATCGACCATTGGCGCGGTGGCTCCCGATTTCACATTAAACGGTCCGGACGACCGCCCGATACGCCTGTCCGCCTTTAGGGGGAAATATGTTCTGCTCAACT
>JAIRXI010000285.1 GCA_031268395.1 Tannerella sp.
AAAGGTGAATACAAATGATGAAAACAAAACATATCGCTTATTTACGCTTAATTAACCCTATCGGGTTGGTTGGGTGCGATATTTTGTTAGAGAGAGAGAGAGAGAGAGAGAGAGAGATGGCCTCGCCTATATTATAATGTACACGCACGCGCCAATTTAAATAATACCAACTTCTTAGGCAAGGAAAGCGTTTTCGTATTTTCCTGTTTTTGCAGCCGTTTTTATACGTTTTTTCTTTTCGCCTTCGGAAAGAGGCTGTGGCGCATGTCTGCGCCCTGTTCGGAATGCACACCATATATCAGCAGAAATAATTATTACCCTGCATATAATCAATTTCAAAAGTAACTTTTACCAGTAAAAAAAGAGAATGACATGAGAACGGTAAAAATCGGACGAAGCTCCCAAAACGACATTGTACTCAACAACATGCGCGTCTCGGCACAACATGCCGTAATCTGCATTTCGGATGCGGGAAAAGTAAGCATCAAAGACTTAAATTCTACCAACGGCACGTATGTCAACGATGTATGTATCGAGAAAGAAACGCCCCTTGCGGCGGGCGACCGGGTCAGGGTCGGGAACAGCACGGTGGACTGGACGAGATATCTGCACGGATCACAAACCCGGCAGGCGCCGGCCACATCGTATCCCGGCGACGTTTATGCCATCAAGCGCAGGAAGACCGTCGGCCGCCTGACGGACAACGACGTCGTGATCGATCACAGCCGTGTCAGTTCCCGTCATGCACAGATTGTCGAAAAGGAAAACGGCGAGATTGTGATCGTGGACAACGGCTCTACCAACGGCACGTATGTCAACGGACTGAAAATAACGATGCACACGCTCCGGCCGGGCGACACCGTCATGATCGCCAACAAGTATCCGCTCCGCTGGGAAGGGATATTTGCACCGGTGCCTTCGCCCGTTCCGTCGCCCAAACCCGGATTCGGACGCACGCTTGTGACAACCCTTGTAGCCGCGGTTGCCGTGGCCGGACTGCTGCTGCTTGCATGGAACAGGAGATGGATCCCGGACGACCTCTTCGACGGAAAATGGTCGGCGGAAAAAGTCTATTCCACCTACCGGAAATCGGTTGTCATGATAGAAATAGCCTATTGTTTTAAAGCAAGCTTAAACGGAGAATTCATAGGATTATATACCATAAGCAGAACAACGGGAAAACCGGTTCCACTGGGCGGAGAACACAAGCCGTTGGGAGGTCACGGAACCGGCTTCTTCGTTTCCAGTGACGGTAAAATCGTCACGAACCGGCATATGACCCGTCCCTGGGAGTATGGTAACGGTCCGGAATATCTTGCCCTGATCAAGGATTATGTGAAACTGGATATAATAGCAGCGTCACTTCAAAAAGGCAATGTAGCCTATCTGTTAGCGCAAACCAGGATCAACGAAGTCGCAGTCGAAGGAATGATGATAGATGAATATCTGGGAATATACCTGAATGATTCCCACATGTCGGCCGCGGCCAAAATTCCATGCGCCGTACTGGAGGGAAGGACAAGCAGTTCACCGGAAGTAGACGTGGCGGTCATTCAAACGCGGTCGAAAACATTGCCTCCCGGCGTCGACAGGATTGTGGATTTGAGCCGCGCCGCAGTCGACGACAAAGAGATCGTGAACGGGAAATTGGTCTATTCCATCGGATTCCCTGCCGGGCCAACAATCGCCAGTACGTCCAAAGGACTGCAAGCGAACAATCAGGACGGAAAGATCACCCAGGACGCGGGAGAAATCCAATTCGGACATAATATCTCCACTACCGGAGGCGCCAGCGGATCGCCGGTATTTAATGAATACGGACAGCTTACCGGCATTCACCACGCAGGGTATAGCGCCGTAATCACACAAGGTTTCAATTATGCAATAAAGGCCCGCTACGCTGTAGAACTGCTGAAATGAATCAAAAATCACAAACAATAAAAATACTGCAATTATGCCAATCGTAAAATGCAACAAAGGACATCACTACAATTCGTCCATCTATGACATTTGCCCCTTTTGTCCGACGCAGGGCACGGGCACGGAAGTGGACGACAACGGGAAAACTTTCCACGACGATACGGGACCTTTCCCGGCAATCGATCGCGGAGAAGGCGACACCGACTTTTCCACCACAAACCCGCCGGGCGAAGGCAACACTTTCGTCGGTGGCCGGACCCGGGCCGGTGGCCGGACCGTGCGTATGGAGGGTGAAGCGGACAGCGCCAGCCGGTCCGCCGTCAGCCGCGGAGAAAACGCCAACCTTACCCTTATCCCCGGCGCAGTCGGAAGGAAGAGAAAACTGGTCGGGCTGCTCGTTTCCTACGATACGGCTCCCGAAGGACAGTCGTTCCCCGTCTACGAAGGAAAAAATCATATCGGGCGCGCCGCCGGACAGGATATCCGCATTCCCGCCGATGCGAACGTTTCGGGCAATCATCTGCTCATACTCTACCGTTCGCAGGACGGATTCCGGTTCTTCGACCGGCAGTCGTCCAACGGCACGTTCGTCAACGACGTCCCGGCAAATGAAGGCGCGCTCGCCAATTTCGACATCATACGGGTCGGCGCGACAAGACTGCTCTTCATCGAAATCCCACAGAAACTCATCCTGCAGGATAATGGAAGCGATGCATGAGTTTTGCCTGATCGGCAGCTGCACGAACACGGGCAGGGTGCGCACGGCCAACGAAGACAGCACGGGCGTCTTCGACACGCCGAACGGAAAAGCCGTCATCGTATGCGACGGCATGGGCGGACACGTGGGCGGACAGATTGCTTCGCAGGTGGCCGTCGCCGCTATCGGCGATTTTCTGGGCAGCCACCTCTTTCCCGATCCGCGGGAAGCCGTCGGACAGGCCATCCTGGCGGCCAGCCGCGCCATCGCGAACCGCGTCCAGGCGCAACCCGAGCTGGCGGGGATGGGCGCCACCTGCGTACTGCTGCTCGTCACCGGCGAAGGAAAAGCGTACTACGGTCACGTGGGCGACAGCCGGATTTACTTCATCGCCAACCGCATGATTCGCCAGCTGACCAAGGACCATTCGTTCGTGCAGATGCTCGTGGACAGCGGCGAAATCACTCCCGAACAGGCCGAACGCCATCCCCGCCGGAACGAAATCACCAATGCACTGGGATTGTCCGCAATGCAGCCGCCGACCGTTTGCCGCGAACCTGTCGAACCGGAAGCGGGCAACTGCTTCCTGCTTTGCTCGGACGGTCTGACGGGCATGGTTGGCGACGACCGCATCATGCGCATCGTCAGCAAGCACGACCGCAACATACGCCTGCGTGCCGAACAGCTGGTGCGGATGGCCAACGAGGCCGGCGGGACGGACAACATCACCGTGCAGCTGGTCGAATTTGCGCTCAGCACGTCCGACATTTCCGGTGCAGCCGGCACGGACAGGCAGCGGACGCGTGCAAGGAAAGGTCTTTTGACAGCCGTCATCGGAACGGCGCTGACGGTGCTGGGGATAACGGCCGGATATCTGATCGGAACGGACCGTTTCAATTTCCGGCCGGCCGTCGTGACGCCGGCCGTCGAAACAGCGGCCGTCGAAACAGCGGCACGGACGGACACGGTCGTCCATATCGCGAATCCCATCCTGTACGGAAAGGGGACTTCCGTCGACATCGTCCTGTTCGAGGCCGGCGGCGATTCCATACGCGTCATCGATTCGCCGCAGCCGGACGGCGTGACGATCCGCATCGCGGACAACAGCCGCAACGCGGCCGTCCGCATCTCCTGGACGGGCGACTTCGACCGGGACAGACTGGAATTCACGTGCCGGACGGAACGCCACGCCACGTGTACCGTCGTCGTTCCCGTCATCCTCTCTTCGGGGAAAACGCCGCAGCCTGCCCGCGTCGCAAAAGATTCCGGCAAACCGACAGGCGAAGAGGTGCAATATATCAATTCCGGTCCCGTTTCCCATGCTCGATATTTTACGGAGATATTTCCTCCTGAAGCTAACGAAACCATCCGGTACATTACGGATGATCCGCATTTGACGGGTGTAACAATAAAGATCGTATACGACGACGAAAAATACAAAACGAACTTCGTCCGCGTGAAATGGACGGATGCGTTCAGGGGAGGAAAAGTGGAGTTCGGATGCGAAACCGACCGGAACAAATACACCGTCCACATCCGCGTCCTGTCTCCAAAAGGTTCGATGGACAAAGACACGGTTCTGCAAAAGACCGGACGCCCCGGTGAACCGGACAGTCCCGCCGGAGACGACCGCCCGGACCGCAATGCAAGGAGAAACGATCCATGAAGAAACTTTCCGTCTATACGGTCCACGACACGCCTGTCGGCCGCGGAGGCATGGGACAGGTTTACAGAGGCCTCGATCCGGAGACGGGCCTCGATGTTGCCGTCAAGGAAATGCGGAAGGAGTTTGCAGGCGACCGCAACCTGCGCGACCGCTTTCACCGTGAAGTGAAAATACTGAAGCAAATCACGCATCCGTACGTCGTGAAGGTATACGATTCGTTCGAAACGGGCGGCAATCTCTATCTGGTGATGGAATACATCGAGGGCGAAACCGTCGAACAGCATGTCCGGCAAAACGGCGCGATGAACGAGCGCGAGGCCCTGCGTCTGCTGTGCGAAATGCTCTCGGCGCTCGCCGAGGTGCACCGCCACAGGTACGTACACCGCGACGTCAAGCCGGGCAACATCATGCTTCGTCCGGACGGACACGCCTGCCTGCTGGATTTCGGAATAGCCAAAGACATGAACGGAAAAGACCTGACGACGGGACTGATCACTATCGGCACCGACGGATACATGAGTCCCGAACAGGCGGAAGGGCTGAGCATCGACCATCGCTCGGACATCTATTCGCTCGGATGCGTACTGTTCTACATGCTCACCGGACGGCACGCCTTCGTCCGGCAGACAAACGACCATGCCACGCGCATGGCGATCATCCGCAACAAATTTCCGCGTGCCGGTGACTTCCGTCCGGACCTGTCGGACAGTGTGCAGGACATCCTCGACAGGGCCACGCACAAGGACATGCGGGAACGCTTCGGTTCGTGCGGCGAATTTCGCGCCGCACTGGACGGTCGCGGCGCGGCGGCAGGCAAAAGCGAAGACCGCATTTCCGCAGGACGGGAAAAATGCGACGTGCTCATCCCTCACCACCTTATCAAAGTCAGCCGACATCATGCCGACATCACGCGAATCGTCGAACCGGAAGGCGGCGTCCGCTACCTCTTACGCGACAGAAGCTCGAACGGCACGTTCGTCAACGGCGAAATGATACACCACCGCGAAAAGGAAATCACCGTCCGCCGCCCGGCCCCGCACGCCGCGCCCTCCGCGCCGGAAATACTGCTGGCCGGCGTCGTCCCGCTGGACTGGCGGAAGGTCGAAGAGGCTTTCCGCAACAGGGCAAACCACCGGCCGCAGCCCGCGACGCCCGCGACGCCCGCACCCGCACCCACCGGACAGGATGCCGACGGAGAAGACGCCACCGCATGGCTGGCTGCCGTCTACATCTTCGCCCTGCTCGGAGGACTGCCCGGATTGATTGCAGGCATGATGGTATACCGACGCCGCACGACGGACAACGACGGGCGGAAAGTATACAAATACAAGCCGCGGCACCGGACGGCAGCCCTGATCGGCGCCATCCTGTCCGCCATCTCGTTCACCGTATGGATACTGATATGCCGGACTTCACACGGGATATGAAAAAACGCCGGCGCTGCAGCGTCACCTGCCGACACTCCGCAAATAATCCGGCAGTGCGTGATTTTTCCGCCCGACGCTCCGGAAAGGATCTGCGCAGTGCATTTTTTTTCATATACACCGTGTATTTTTTCTCCCGCGCAGCACGGGAAGAAAAAGACACTGTGTATATGTCCGCCGGAAGCTCCGGGAAGAAAAAGACGCGGCGTATGAAAAATAAACGAAACAAAAAAAACAGAAAATAATGACGGGAAAAGAAATCCTCAACTATCGAATCGAACGCCTGCTCGGCCGTGGCGGAATGGGCAGCGTATACCTGGCCGTAAACAAAAACATGAATCAGAAAGTAGCCGTCAAGGTGCTGAACGCGCACTATGCCGACAGCGAAACGGTTCGCCGCCGTTTTCGCGAAGAGGCCGACATGCTCTGCCGGCTCGACCATCCGCACATCGTCAAGTTCCTGAACTACGTGGAAAACGCCGACGGCATGTTTCTCATCATGGAATACGTCGACGGCATCACGCTCGAAGAGTTCATCACATCCAAAAACGGGCTGATCGTGGAAGCACGCGCCCGCGACCTGTTCGACCAGATACTGGATGCCTTTACCTGTGCACACAAGAGGGATGTGGTGCACTGCGACATCAAACCGGCCAACATCATCCTGACCGGCGACAGGGAGGGCCACATCATCGTCAAGGTGCTCGACTTCGGCATCGCCAAAATCATCTCCGAATCCGACCGGGACGAAGCCGGCATGATCGTCGGCACGCCCTCGTACATGAGCCCCGAACAGGTCGAAGGACGCCCGCTCGACGCCCGCTCGGACATCTATTCGCTCGGCGTACTGCTCCACCAGATGCTCACCGGCTCGGCGCCTTACGACTCCACCACCCTCTCGGAAGCGGAAATACACGACAAGGTGCTCTCCGAACCCCTCGCCCGGATGAAGGAATTTTATCCCTACATATCCGACAAGGCCCAGAAAATCGTCGACCGCGCCGTGGCGAAAAAACCGGACGACCGTTTCCGCAACTGCGCCGAATTTCGCAAAGCCTGGCACGATGCGTTCCCCGCGCCCGTCCCCCCGACGCTCAAATACGCCGCTGCCGCCGCGCTCGTCCTGCTCCTCGGCGCCGGCGCAATGATCTGGGACTATCACCGCACCAAAGTCTGCTACTACAAGGATTATGTCGAAGTATGGGGCGTCCCCCGCGGCATTCACAAACTCGGCAAATCCGAATTCCGGCATCGCGCGGCAAGCTACCGCTTCGAATACAGGGCGCGCAAACTGCAAACACTGGCGCGCGTCAACAGCCGGGGAAACGTCGTGGAAGACACCGAATCCGAACGGTCGGACAGACCCGTAAATGCCGCGTTCCGGTACAGAGAAAACGGCCACATCGATCACGTCCTCTACCTGAACGGAAACGGAAAAACGCTCTTTAAAAAACTGTACAATGAACGGGACGGTAAAATCAACATGCTCACCTTTCAGTATGATGACGAATACGGAACGGAAAAACGGCTGCCCGAAGACATGACCGGTTATGTCAAACCTTACGACGAAACGGCCGACCGCGGACAAATCTCCCGCTTCGCACTGGAATTTGACGCAAACGGCTTCGTATCGTCCATCCACTACCGCAGCGAAAATTTTCCGGCGGGAGACGGCGAACGCATCTACGGCAAAAGATACGAAAGAGACGAAAAGGGAAGAATAATCAGAGAATACTGCCTGGCTCGCAACGATTCGGTGAAAGCCACCTCCTGGGGACTGGGCATCAAACAGTTTAAATACGACGACCGGGACGACTGGATCGAAGCCGTCTATCTCACCCCCGACGGCTCTCCGTCCTGCGACGCAAAAGACGGCGTCTGCGTCTATGCAATGGAATACGACAATTACGGGAATACGGTTTGCGCGCTTCACAAATCGCCCGACGGCGAAAACCTGATGCTGCCCGAAAGAAACGGCGTGGCAGGCCTCCGACAGAAATATGACCGGGAAGGCAACCTGATCGAAACCGTCTTTCTGGGAACGGACAAAAAACCCGCCTGCCCGAAAAACAGCGACGTGTACAAAAATACGGGAAACATATATGCCGGCGTGCGCTACGAATACGATGACCGCGGATACGTGAACCGCGAAACGTATATCGACGAAAACGGCCTCCCGACCGCCTCGCGCAACGGCAACGCCATCACCGTCCGCAAAAACGACACAAAAGGCAATCCTCTCGAAATACAGTATCTCGACATCGACAACCTCCCCTGCGAAACGACCGGCGGATATGCAAAACTGGTGATGGAATACGATTCGCCGGGGAATCACCTCTCCTCGTTCTACTACGGTGCCAACGACCTCCTCTGTATCTCCGGCGAAGGAATTGCCGGATACAGATGGGAATACAACGACCTGAACAGGATTGTGAAAGTGACAGGCTACGGAACCGACCGCCTGCCCGCCGAAGACCTCAACGGCATAATCGTCTGCAAATACGAATACGACATATACGGAAACCAGACGAAATGCAGCTTTTACGACGCCGGCGAAAAAAATCTCAAATTAAGCGACGAAGGAATTGCCGGCTGGAAATCCACCTGCGAAAACGGCCGCGAAACGCAGCGCGCCTTCTTCGACGAAAACGAAAACCCGACGTCCGGCTACCTGAAATACGCCAGCCGCGAAACCGCCTGCGACGAAATGGGAAACATACTGAAAATACGGTATTACGACACGAAAAAAAATCTCACCCTCTCGCCTGACGGCTGTGCCGGATTCGACTATAAATACGACGACCGGGGAAATACGACCGAAACGGCCCGCATCGGCGAAGACGGCAAATACCAACCCGGATACCTGATCGTCAAAAGCACGTACGACCCGTCCGACAACGAAACGGAACGCGCCCTGTACGACTCCGGCCATCAGCCCGCCCTCAACACGTCCGGCTACCACAAAGTGCGGCGGACATACGACAGCCGCAAGCAGATACTGGAAGAACGCTATCTGGGAAAGGAAGACAACCGTCCGGTGGCGCTCGCCGGCTCCAGCGTGGCCATCATCCGCTACGAGTACGATCCGAAAGGAAACGTCATCCGCCAGTCCTGGTTCAACACCTCGGATCATCCCACCGCCGGAAGCGAAGGCTATGCCGTCCGCAAAAACGAATATGACGCGATGGGACGCCTCGTCCGGCAAACCTATTTCGACGAAAACGGCGCACCCACCCGTCCGTCCGTCTTCGTGCCCGAAGGACTGGCCGGATACGACAAATGGGGAAACAGGAACTACATCGCCTCGGCAGACGGCTCCGGACGGACGATCGACAATCCCCATACCGGCTGGGCCATACGGCGCAGTGAATACGACATGCACGGCAACCTGCTCTCCGAATCCTGGTACGACAAAAACGATAAACCCTGCACGGAGAAAAACACCGGAGCCGCCAAAGTCGAATACACCTGCAACCGGCAGGGAAAACGAACCGAAACCCGCTACTACGATACGGACGGTGCACCGAGAAAAAACAACCATGCCGTCGAACGCGCCCTGTACGACGAGCGGGGACGGATCATCGAAACGGCCGTGTACGACCATTCCGGTCAGGCCGTCGACAGCCGCGCCGGATTCCACAAAGTAATCCATACCTACGATGAACAGGGAAATCCGCAGTACCGCAAATACTACACGGCCGCAAACCGCCTGCTGGCCACAACCGTCTACGACAGGCAGAGCGACGAATGGAAATCTCCGTCCGTCAACGCCGCCCCCGAATCCTGGCGCGAATACTGGAAAAAGGGAATGGCCGAATGTCCGTATGCCGACCCTGAAAACGGCATCGAAGTATCGTCCGTCGCCCTGACTGCCGACGGATGCGAAATTACCGTCCGTTTTCCGGAAGTATCCAGATACGACATCTCGGAAGCCGACCTGGAAATCTGGAAAACAACAGCGGGCAAATTTGCCCGCCAACAGAAGCAGGCGTCCGGAATGCCCGCCAAAACCCGCCTGACCATCATAGCGCTCGACCGGGCAAAAAGAGAATTATTCCGCATAACCAATTAATATGATAGAGATCGGAAAAAGTTTTTTACAATCATGATTTGCTTCTGTCTGACGGCAGGAGCGTATGCGCAGGATGCCGCGGCCGGATTGAGCGAAGCGCAGAAAAAGTTTCAGGCCGAACTGACGGCATTCCTCAAGGAAGAAGGATTTATCCCTCTGGCCGACGGGAATGACGGAAGTATAGAATTTAAACGCGAAGGCATACTCCACCGGATACAAATCCGCGGCGAATCACCCTTCTTCGTCGTGACGGGACGCGACGGGTACGACCTGTCGGGAAAAAACGCATCCGAACGGGCCTGCGCCCTGCAGGCCGGCAACGAAACCGGTCTGACGCATGAATCCGTGAAAATCGTCTGCACGGAAAGCGCCGCTCAAATCAAAGTGGAACAGTACACACGCTCCGCAGAAGATTTCAAATACGTCTTCTACTCCAACCTGCGGACGCTCAGCCGCGCCCGCGAAGAGTTCCTCCGCCTCTACGACCGTTGCATCACCACCGTACCGGGCAAGCAGGAGCAGGCCGTCCCGACGCAGCGGCCGATAAACGAACTGGAACGCATGCGCATGCAATCCCCCGCAATCCACGACCGCTACCTCGCCGGCCACAGGATGGCCCGCAACGGCCGCATATTCATCATATCCGGCTCCGTCATGACCGTCGCGGGCATTGCCATCCTCGCGACGGATAACGATGATGCGATAACCGTCGGCTCCATCTGCGCGGGCGGCGGAGTCGGCTTCATCATCGGCGGAAGCATAAATGCAGTCAGGGGAGGCGCCCGCAAGCGGCGCGCCCTGCAGGAATTCAGACACAGCGCCACCGGCGAAAGAACGGAAGAGGCGCCCCACTTTCAATTCAACCTGGCCGGAAACGGCATAAGACTGGCCTATGTATTCTGATGCCGACGGACTGCACGCACCGCAGGAAAAAAAGACACACGCCATGCATGCAGAAAGTCTTTCCCGGATGCTGATCGCCCTCGCCCTCTGCCTCTGCCCGCCGCCCCGCGCGCTGCAGGCGGCAGAGCAGGCGGATGCACGGCAAAAATTTCGGGAAGAGGTGATGACCTTCCTGAAAGACGAAGGCTTCAGCCCGTCCATGGACGAAGAAGACAATCGCATAAACTTTAAAAAGGAAGACATTCACTACTGGATTTTCATCAGCGAAGAATCTCCCTTCTTCGTCACCACGGGACGGGCCGGATTCAGCCTGCAGGGATCGGACACCCTCGACCGTTCCCGGGCCATGGAAGCATGCAACGAAGTAAACAAAACGAAAAAAGCAGTCAAAATGTACTGCCTCGAACAGTGGGTAGCGCTCAATATCGAACAGTTCATCCACTCCGCCGAAGAATTTAAATACGTATTCTATTCGAATCTCCGGGTACTGGCAAACGCATACGGTTTTTTCGTGGAGAAATATAACAATGCGCAAAATGAACGATGAATGATAAACTATGAACGATGAACGATGAACGATGAATGACACGGCACGGCACGGGCCGATATTGCGAAAGCCGGAATATCGCGCGCTCCGAAAGCAAAATGGAAACCATGTAAAGGCACCTCTAAAAAACTGTCAAAAAAAATCCGTCCCCCATTCATCGTTCATCGTTCATCGTTCATAGTTCATAGTTCATAGTTCATAGTTAACCATTCATCGTTCATCACTCACGCCTCCCCAGCTCCACCACCTCCAGGTCCCGGATGTCGGCCCCGTCGATCGTGAACCGGACAAGGGTGCGTATCTGGTGAACACCGCTTTTCCCTG
>JAIRXI010000303.1 GCA_031268395.1 Tannerella sp.
ATTTATGCCTAAACACATACTTTTGCTGGTGAGCCGTACGACGCGATGCCATCCGTCCCGGCCGGGACGGACATTTAACGAAATAGCAACCCTATTGAGAAAAAATGACGCATCCGCTCGGGCAAGGCAGTAAGAAAATCGGTCCGGAAGTCTGTGCAACTTGTCGGGATCCCAGAAAGCCGTGAGGAAACAATGGTATTTCAGGATGGATTCCCCAGTGGAAAGTTGTCGGTTTCCAGTATCCTTGCACCGCTGGCTTCCTCCGTCATGCAGACGTGTACGGTGTCGGCGGGAAGAAGCGTTGTGACTTTTTCCGGCCATTCGATGAAGCATGGAGCGCCACTGTAGAAATAGTCTTCGACGCCGATGTCCCTCGCTTCGTCTGGCCGGTGGATGCGGTAGAAGTCGAAATGATAGACGGGGTCGCCCGTTGTGGCGCTACGGTATTCGTTGACGATGGCGAAGGTGGGACTGCCGACAGCGTCTTCCACCCCCAGCGCTTCGCATACGGCCTTGATGAACGTCGTTTTTCCGACGCCCATTTCCCCGTGGAAGGCAAATACGGTGCGGCAACCCATGTCGCGGACAAATTCCGCGGCTGCCAGAGGGATGGCGTGCAGATTATCGACGATCCGTATCATGTGCGTTCATCTGGGCTGCATGGAGATGAAGGGTATCAGCATCTCTTCGAGCGAAATGCCGCCGTGCTGAAACGTGTCCCGGTAATAGGAGACGTAATAGTTGTAATTGTTCGGGTAGGCGAAAAACGATTCGTCGGTGGCAAAGATGTAGCGGGTGCTCAGGTTGGGCGACGGCAGTCCCGCCTTGACGGGATCCTTGATTTCGAAGATATGCTTGGAGTCATAGCTCATGTTTTTCCCCATCTTGTAGCGCAGGTTGGTACTGGTGTTCCGGTCGCCCACCATTTTGACCGGATTATCTACCTTGATGGTGCCGTGGTCGGTGGTGACGATAACCCTGTATCCCCTTTCCGCCAGGCTCTTGAACAGCGCAAGCGTTGTGGAATGCTGGAACCAGGAGCGTGTCAGGCTGCGGTAGGCGGCTTCGCTCTGCGCCAGTTCGCGGATCATCTTGCTTTCCGTACGGGCGTGCGAGAGCATGTCTACGAAGTTGATGACAATGACGTTCAGCTGATTGTGTTCCAGCGAAGAAAGGTTGTTCAGCAGTTTTTCGCCGTACTGAGATTCGTAGATTTTGTGATACGAAAAGGTGTATTTCTTGCGAAACCGCTCAATTTGCGTCCGGATTAGCGGCTCTTCATTGATGTTTTTTCCTTCTTCGCTTTCTTCATCGACCCACAGTTCGGGGAACATCTGTTCGATCTGGACGGGCATCAGTCCGGAAAAAATAGCGTTCCGCGCGTATTGCGTAGCCGTCGGGAGGATGCTGTAATAGAGGCTTTCGTCGAATGTAAAATAGTCCGACAGCAGGTTTTGCACCACCCGCCACTGGTCGAGGCGGAAATTGTCGATCAGGATAAAAAACAGTTTTTCGCCGTTGTCCAGCAGCGGGAACAGTTTCTTCTTGAACAGGTCGGGACTCATCAGCGGCCGCTGCCCGGCATGTTGAATCCACTGGAGGTAGTTTCTTTTTACAAACTTGCCGAAAACGTTGTTGGCTTCCTGCTTTTGCATGCGAAGCAGTTCCTTCATCTGCGCCTGTCCTTCTTCCAGTTCCAGTTCCCAGTAGATAAGTTTTCGGTAGACTTCGATCCAGTCGCCGGCCGTCAGCGAATCGTTGATCTGCATGCCGATACGGGCAAATTCCTGCTGATAGCCGACGGTTGTCGCGGTGGAGATGATGTCGCTTTTGTGCAGGTTCTTTTTGATAGAAAGCAGCAACTGGTTGGGGTTGACGGGCTTGATGAGATAGTCGGCAATTTTGTTGCCGATGGCCTGGTTCATAATGCTTTCCTCCTCGCTTTTGGTGACCATCACGACGGGCACGCCCGGGTCGATTTCCTTGATGGTGGAGAGGGTCTCCAAGCCGGTCAATCCCGGCATGTTTTCGTCCAGGAAGATCATATCGAACGTCTGTTCCCTGCAATATTCAATAGCGTCCTGCCCGCTGACGGCGGGCGTAATTTCGTATCCTTTCTCCTGCAGGAAAAGGATGTGCGGCTTCAGCAGGTCTATTTCGTCATCCGCCCATAAAATACGGTCTTTTCTCATTGTCATTTGTTTCGGTAATGTCTGTCCGTGTCATAAACGGTGAAAAAAGGGAATAAGTATGTGGCTGCGGCACAAAAAGTTTTCCGGAATAGAGAAAATGTTGTATTTTTGTGTGGTTTTTGGCACTAAAACAAAAAACGGATATGCGACAAAATGACATCTTTAACCAGTTCCAGAAGTTCGTTTGCGAGACGGAGGGGGATTTTCATATCCTCGAACAGCGGGTGCCGGTAGAGGTTCAGATGGATTATTTCAACAATTCCAACCGGTTGCGCAAGACTTCATCCCGGCTGAGCGAAGCGGACTGCGAAGCGTATCTCGTCCGGTTGCAATCGCCGGACACTCCGGAGCCGCAAAAAAAGCAGCTTCTTTCTGCACTGGCCATCTCCAGACAGGCAAAGGCCTACGGAATACTGAAGCAGTATGTGACGGAATGTGACCCTGAGTTAAGCCACTGGGCGTATCTGGCGCTGATGGAAAGCCGGATGACGCTGGAGTCTGATCTGTCCGACGAAAAACAGGTCTACATCTCCACCGGGCTGGGAGGAGAAGGACAGCGGCTTCGCTTTTTCATCCTGCTGATTTCTTCGTCCGATACTCCGTTTCTGGCCTACCAGCGGCAGGTGATTGAGCGGGAATTTGCCTATTTTCTGTCTATGGAAGACGGAAAAATCGAACGCCTGACCATCCGGGAAAAACATGTGGAACTCCTCACGCTGCTTCCGATACAGACAAACCTTAAATCTATGCTGGAAAAAATCATCCGCGAATGTAATCAATACGGTAATTTCCTGTCGGAAAACATAACCATTACGAATGTGAGGGAGTTGAACGACGACGAAATCGCCAAGGTACTGCAAATGCATGGAAGTCATCAGGCAAAGTCTTAAATACGGAGTAGTGGGCATCGGCAACACGTTGCTTTCGCTGACGGTCATCTGGATCATGACCCAGTATGGCGGATACTCGCACACATTTTCAAATTTCACGGGCTATGCAGTCGGACTGATAAACAGTTACCTGTGGAACAGGCAGTGGACGTTCCACAGCGACGTGAGCTGGAAAAGCGGCGCCATTCGCTTTTTCGGAGTATTTGCCGTGTGTTACGTGCTGCAACTGGGTTTGTTGATGGTGCTGAACCGGTATTGTCCGGAACATCCGCCGGTGTATGACTTTTTCAGCCCCCTGCTGCTACGGTTCGAGGTAGATCCACTGTTCTACAATCAGATCCTGTCCACGGTGTTTTATACGATCATTAATTTTATAATCAATAAGTTTTATACTTTCAAAGCCTGACTGTACATGGAAAAACTGTCCGTAATCATCCCCTGCTATGACGAAGAAGAATCCCTGTCGGCATGTTACCGGCGAACCCGGGAGGTATTGAACCGCATCACATGCGACGCGGAAATCATTTATGTGAACGACGGCAGCCGGGACCGGACACGGGAAATACTGGACGAAATTGCCGCAACGGACGCACATGTCAAAGTAATTCATTTCTCCCGGAATTTCGGTCACCAGCCGGCCGTATCCGCCGGTATCAAACATTGTAATGCCGACTGGGCGATCATCATGGACGCCGACCTGCAAGACCCGCCGGAACTGATTCCCGACATCCTGCAATGCTGCAAGGAGGAACAGGCCAACAGCGTCTACTGCGTCCGCCGGTCGCGCGAAAATGAAAGTTGGTTCAAGCGTTTTTCATCTAAATTCTTCTACCGTATGCTGAACAGGATGATGAGCGAGGTGAAATTTCCGCTGGACACGGGCGACTTCCGGCTGATAGACCGGAAAATCATGAATGAGTTCAAACAGCTGCATGAACATGGAAAATACATTCGCGGCCTGGTCAGCTGGATCGGTTTCAGGCAAGTCCCGTTCTATTACGAACGGAAGGCGCGCGTGGCCGGCGAAACGAAATATCCTTTTCGCAGGATGTTGACATTCGCCTCGACCGCCCTGCTGTACTTCTCCAAAAAACCGCTCCAAATGGTGATGGGACTGGGATTCTTTGCCGTACTGGTGGGCATTTTCCTGGCCATCTGGTTCACGCTGGGGAAAATCTACGGTTTCAGCAATGCTGAAACAGGCTGGACATCACTGATCACGGTCATCACTTTTTTCGGCGGTGTCCAGCTGTTGACGGTGGGTGTACTGGGACAATACATCGGCGTGCTTTTCGACGAAATCAAGAACCGTCCCGAGTATATCATCGACGAAAAACGGAATTTCGCCGATGGGGGCACACAAAACAGACGAGGAAAAGCATAATGAAGTGTGAAAGTCTCTCGCTCAAACGGATTGCCGGACATTATTCTCTGCTGAATGTCCAGTCGATTCCGGAAATGCCTGCGCGTTGGCGTTATGTTTCCGTCTTCCGTTAGTAGCCGTTGGAAACAGATATACTAAACTCGGTTGGCATCAATGACGTCGTCCGCCTTGGTTCCGGCAACTATGGCTACAATAGCGCCTTTACGTCCTTTGGCCGCCTTGCTGGATACTGTCGTATAGAGTTCACCATCGCTAAGGGAAGTTTCGTCCATACTTAAACGGGTACCCATATTCTCCGGGAACAGGAGCTATCCTTCGGCATGAGAGTTGTTCCCAGCGCTTGTAGTCGCTCAAATGTTCTTGTAATGACGTTCCAACTGAACACCATCAATGTGGTAATATTTCTCAAGACTTTGGGCGGCGCTATCGGGAGCGTATCCAAACACTTCTTTTATACTTCATGCGGCATAGTTTTGTGCGCCATTCTCATCGAAGCATTGAAAATTCAGCGTCAAAAGCGCCTCCAACTCCGGTTTGTATGTTGTGTTGACAGTCTCGAAGAAGTTTATAATTGTACCATGAAATTTCAGATAGTGAACTCATCTAAACTTATTAGTTTTGCATAATTTTCTCAATAGAATAACCATAAAAGCGATGTAGTTGAATCCTTCCCAACTTGAAACGGTTACATCAAATCTGTTCAATAAAGAT
>JAIRXI010000346.1 GCA_031268395.1 Tannerella sp.
AGACGACACCGAAGCATGGACAGAAGGCGGTGAAGAACGCCGGTGGAGTGCTCCGGTTAGCACAAAAGCGCCTTCATCTGTTTCAAAATCAGAAATACTGGCTGCATTTGCACGAAATTTGCCGAAACTCACACCCGGTTCGGTGGATGAAAATACCCATACCGACCGTTGGGAAGCTATTACAGGTGATGCCGTTAATAATCTTGGCGACACAAGGGTAGCCAACCGAACGATTGAATACATCCGGCAAAGCAAGGAAACAGGACAGCCGTTTTTTATCGCTTGCGGATTCTCCAAACCCCACTCCCCGCTGATAGCTCCTGCGGAATTTTTTGAACAATATCCTCTTGAAAGTATCGTATTGCCTCCCGATTTTGCCTCTCTTCCATCTGTTCCTGTCGATTTTCCGGCAGGTGCCATTCGCCGCACAAATGCCGACCTTTTTATCAATCGATCAGCATCGCCCGAAGAAGCCCGCGCCATGATTCGAGCTTATCTGGCTTGTGTCAGTTATGTGGACTGGAACATCGGGCGAGTGCTTGCCGAATTAGACAAGCAGGGTCTTCGCGAAAATACGATCATCGTCTTTTGGGCAGACCATGGTTATCAACTCGGCGAAAAAGGCAAATGGTCGAAAGCCGGTTCGCTGTGGGAACAGGGCGCTCGCGTGCCGTTTATCATACTTGATCCGCGGGTGAAAGGAAATGGGAACTCGTCGCCGCGTATAGTTGAGATGCTTGATATTTATCCGACATTGGTAGATTTATGCGGACTGCCGAAATATAAGGAACTGGAAGGCGTGAGCCTCAAGCCGCTTCTGAATAATCCATATACCGAATGGAACCGTCCGGCCTATACCATTTGGAACGAGCACAACAAAGGCATCACGGGTGTAGTAGTGCGCACGGAACGTTGGCGGTACGCCGAATTTTTCGGCGTTGGAGCCGGAGCATTTTTGACTGACCCCATCAACGACCCGCACGAATTGATAAACCTTGCCAGCAATCCGAAATATAAAAATGTAGTGTCGGAATTGCACAAACTTATATCCAATTATGTGGACGGTAAAACAGAGCTTCCGGCTCGGGAATGAAAATAGGTTTGCATGAGGAATGTTTTAGTTTAAGCCATTTAAGAAGCGTGCTGTCGGCTGTAGTTAAGCGGATACTTCAACAAATATGGGTAACCTGACATTTCTTGTTGTTTGTTCAGGGAGATTCAAAAGGGGGCGTTCCCTTTTGCTTATTGGGGCTTTTTTTGCGAAAATAACGATGTGCCACATCGAGTTTGATTGCGGTACAAAGTGTGCGGAATGTTTTTTCTTCTTTCACCGAATTATTTTTCTCCCTGAATCGCTGTTTTATTTTCATGCGCTTGGAAAAATGAGTTTTTTCATATAATTTTGTGCCGGAAAAATTTCGGGAATATTATTATTATAAACAATTCAAATATAACGATGAAAAAGATTTTGTTTTTTGCTGCCGTTCTGTTTTGTCTGGCGGCATGCAACGGGAAGAAGGCGGGACAGTCCGCAGAATTGAAAGCGGAAGCGGCAGCCGTCGGGTCTGACGCGCAGGCTTATGAACTTGACAGCCTGTTGAGGGTGGCGGATCGGTTTGTTGATAAGACGGTAACCGTGCGGGGCTATGTGACGCATACCTGTAAACATTCGGGAAAACGCTGTTTTATCGTGGGTGAAGATCAGAAAACGTCTTTCCGCGTCGAGGCAAAGGGGGAAATCGGAGGTTTCAACCGCGAACTGACAGGCTCGGAACTTGCGATAACCGGTATTCTGAAGGAACGCCGCTATTCGAAGGATTATATCGACCAGTACGAGAAGGAAGTGAATGAGCTGAAGGCAAAGGATGACGCATCGGCCGAAACGTGTCAGGCGGAACTTAACAGCATAACCAGCATGCGTGCGTGGATGAGCGCGAATGACAGGGACTACTTTTCCGTTTACTACATGGACGGCGAAAATTACGAGGTTGTGGAATGAATCCTAAAATAGTCCGTTGGCTGAGGGTCATACACCGCGATTTGGGCTTCCTGATGGTTGGCGTGTGCCTTGTCTACGGCATTTCGGGATTCCTGCTAAACCACATGGACGGCAAAGACCCGGCATTTGAGACAAAAGAAGAAACGCTGCAGTTTGATGCGAATCTGTCGCACGAAGAGTTGTCCGTCTTGTGGAAAGATAAGGGTTTGCCTGAATTGAAAAGGGTGATGGCTGTTGACGGCGCACATTCGCGCCTGATGCTGAACGGCGGAATAGGGATTTATAATTCGGCAACCGGAATAGTGGATTATGAAATACATTCCAAAAATGAATTTATCTATTGGATAAACAGGCTTCACTACAATAAAATCAGAGGCTGGAGCGTCATGGCCGACCTGTTTGCCTTTGCCCTGATTTTCTTTGCCGTTTCCGGCCTGCTTATCGCAAAAGGCCGGACAGGACTGGCCGGCAGCGGCAAATGGTATCTTCTGGCGGGAATAATTATCCCGATACTTTACATCCTTCTAAGCTGAACCGACTAAGCTGAACCGACGGCTGAAGAATTATAAGTCGCCAATTCGGACTGGTTTCAATTTTAGTGTCTTGGGGGAATGCGATAAAAATTTATATGTGAGCGAATGTCGTCATTGAACATATAAAACTCGTCGCTTTTGGAACGCATGCACGCAGAAAAAGAACGCCTTGCAGAGGGCGGCGGCAGGAAAGGAATTGGCGCCGAAAAGAGTATTTATCGCCGCCAACTTCTCAATTAGAAAACACATCCGACGGTAACGGTTGCGGAATTGAAACTGTTGCCTTCAAGGTGTTTTACGCCGAACGCTTTTGTCAGGCTGTAGTCGAGGGCGGCGTAGCCTCTTATGCCGGGTTTGTCAAACAGTTTTGAGTATTTCAGGCCGATGTTGCCTTTTACCTGTCCGGTTGTCAGGTATTCGTATTCGTTCTGAAGCCCGCTTTCCATGGATGCCGGTTTTATCTGGTTCTCGCCGGGAGCGGCGTAGAGGCCGTCGTTGCCGATTGTTCCTCCGCCCGAGGCGTAACGGGCATCCAGCGAGATGCCGTACATATTTTTGCCTTTTATGATGTTGCGTGTGGCAGACGCGCCGCAGTTTGCGTAGTGGATGTTTTGTTTGCGGTAATACGGGTAGAACGAGGCGGTCAGTTTGCGCCGGTTGTAGTTGACGCCTCCCCTGAATATCCATTCGGGGCAGAAATCTCTTACATCAAGGCAGGCGACGTATTCTGCTTTCATCCCGAACCGTTCCCTGTCGGCCACTTTCAGCGGGTCATAATATACTATGTAATTAGCGCCTCCGGGTCTTGATTCGAATCGATAGACGTTTTCGAAGTTTTCGAGCGTTTCGTTTTCGATGTTTATGTTGAGAAAATGATGATTTCGCCCTTTTTTCAGGGAGAATGAGCCTCTGTATTCGAGTATGCCGGAATTATGTTCGCTGTAAACAATCTTGCGAGGGTCGCGTTTGCCGAACTCCCCGTTGCGTGATTTGTAAGCGAGTTCGTTGAAGATATGAATGGCGGGATTGATATGGACGCCGAGCTGCAACGATGCGCCGTTATAACTGTTATACATGGGATTGTCTTCATTTTCCGACGTATAACCGGTTTCTCCGGACATTTCCGTTTTACCGTAAAAAGCGCCGTAGTTTATGAGCGAAAAATACTGTTTGTCGGTTGTCCCGTAGATTTTGAACTCGACGCCTTCCACGCTCCGGCGGTAATAATAATTGGCCCCAATTTCCAGGGCTTTGTTTATACGATAGCTGAGGCCTGCGGTCACGTACATGTCCAGCAGTTTGTTTTTGTGACGCAAATCTTTCCGTTTGGCATAATTGGCGGCCGTGTAATCGACTTTACCGCCGATTGTCAGGCGTTTGGAAACGTCCGCGCTTATGGCGCCCGTCAGATGATAGGTCTCAAGGTTTTTGATTCCGCGCGTCGTATCCGAATATTCCACGATATCGAAAGGATTTCCGTATGGATTGATGAAAGCGGAGCCGCCCATGTTTTTGCCGGTGAAACCGGCATAGCTTACGCTGCCGTGGAAAACGATTCCGGGGGAAAACCTGTAAAACGATTCGGTCTGTGCGCCGAGGGTATAGCTATTGTCCGACTGGTAATAATTGATGAATTTCCCGTAGCTCCTGTTCGCATATATGCCGGCTACGGAAACCCTGTCGACGGGTAGATAGCGTAATCCTGCGGCATTGTCGCCGGCGAGGCGCACATCGGACTGTTTGATATAGTCAAAATCTTTCCACCCGGCGCCGGGCCTGTCCTCCTGCGCCGCCGTGTGGGCGGAGCACAAAACCCCGCCCAGCAGCGCCGGAAATATTATTTTTGAAAATCCCGTCATAAAATGGTTAATCCCGCAGGGACGCCTGTTTGCGTTGATGGAAATCGTTCGTCGAGTTGTTGGTATCCTTATAGATGATACGGGCGCCGTTCCTGATAGATGCCTCGGCGTCTATTCCGCTCGGATCCGAGCTTGCCCGTCCGTCAATCTCCGTTCCCTTGTCGTAATTGTATACAAGCTTAGCTTCGTTGCCCTCAATCGCTTTTGTCGCGTCCGCATCCACGTTGCGATACGATGTGTATCCGAAAGTGTTTGCCAGGTAAGTCTGTCCGGCGTCAACCGCGGCCGTCAGGCGTTTCCTGTTATTGTCGCTTGTCGTGGTGAAAACTTCCACCGCGTCAATAATCCATTCTACCCGCACCTTTTTGCGCATGTTCGCGGCCGTTACGGTATTCCCGTGATAATTGGTATTGTCCGCATCGTTGGCAAAATCGACGGGAGACACCTCTTTTGTCGTAAACAGGAAAAATGCGGGCGAGGTTGTGCTTAAAGCCCATGCATTTCCGGGTCCGTACTTTACGGCGGACAGATAGTGCGATGTCGGGATTACTTCCGAAGGCGACGGGTAATAAGATATGTTGTCATACTGCGTTATGTCATAAGTGCAGTAATATTCCGCCCTGCCGAGGTTGACGGAATTGGTATACGTCGCCGTATGGTCTATTGCGCCGTTGAGCGCTATGACAATCTGTTTGCCGGGATCCAGCGTCACGTTTTCCGGGAAATACCAGATGCCGTTTCCCGCGGGAATCCATCCTTCCGCCTCATAAGACAGGACGCCGTCAACGTAGTCGTTGTTCGTCGCCTGTGCATTATAGGGCAGTACCATTCCGAGACACAGGTTGTCAAGACTTGCCGGCAGGTCGGAATTGTTGTACAGTATGACATACTTGTCCGTCTGGAAATTGCCGGAACCGTCATCCCGCTTGCATCCGCCGTTATACAGTTCCTTGATTACGACCTGTCCCTTTTTCGATTCGGAAAGCGAGAGCTGCACGATTTGCGTCTCCACCCATGTCTCCGTCACGGCAATGCCGCTTTTTATTCCGCTGTAGATAAAGGATTCACCCGTGCCGTAGCGGACGTCGGTTGCCGACGCTTCGTATACTCCCGCGGGAACCGTAAAACCGGCTTTTCCCGTATTGTCCGTCACGGCGTCAAATACCGAACCGCCGGTGTTCGTCAGCTTTATCTCCACGCCTTCGACGGGCGCATAGCCGCTTTCGGCCGGATACCCCAGCTGTACGGTTACCTGGTAAGTTTTGTACTTGTCTTCATTGTCGTCATCTTTGCATGACGTGCAGCACAAAATAAGCGCGCTGACTGCAAAATAAAATAACTTCTTCATCTCCTTTGTTTTTTAATGTTTATTATTCAAATTGATTATATAATTGGTTATAATTTAAGTCTCAATGATAATCCGTAATAAAAGCGGGGTATGTGGCTACTTTTATATAATGTTGATTCCGTATTGTTATCCGACGATTTCACCCGCGACATGTTGTTGAAAAAATTGTATGCAGAGAAAGAGATAGAGGCAAAATCCCCTATTTCTTTTGTTACGCTGATATTTGCCGAACACCAGGGGGAGATTTCGTTCGGGTTAAAGTAATAATTCGTGTTCGATTTGACGACTAATCTGACTAATTCATTGTAGAGCGTCCGGTCGTTATCCTTTGCCCATGCAAATTTTTCGGCAAAGGGAATTTTTGTCGTCGGGTCATCCCACGTCGTGTAATAAAGCGGATATGCGCCTACGTATGCATCGCCTTTGTAGATATCCGTGTCGTTTCCGGAATAACTTTCCTGGTCGGTCAGTACGAATCCGTAACTTTTGCCTCCGTATTCGCTCAGTCTTTGAGTGTAATTGTATAATGACGTTTCCAGGCGGACGGAAAAAATCATTCTTATCTCCGGGATATGCGTCGTTGCGGTTACGTTCAGGTTCAATTCCCCGGTCATGTAGCCGTTGCTGACGGATGCGGACGACGAAATGGAGCTTGACGCTATATCGTCGTCGGCGGCGCTCGACGTTGATGTGGCGGACGAGCCGGCATAATAACCGACATATCCGAACGGGCGGCCGTCGGCCATGTTGAGCGACGGTTTCCAGGCGATGACCGTTTCGTCCGTTCCCCGGTAGCGATAGTAGTTTCCGTCGATCCGGAACGAGGTTCGGATGGCCGGGATGCGCGGAAATTCGATGATCCATTCCACCCCTTTCCGCTCGACGGGGGAACCGTTTTTATAGACGTGATTGGTTTTGTACGTGTCGCGCGTCGTGAACTCCAGCGGCATGCTTTCGTGCACGCCGTTCCTGTCGGAGACGGTGACGACGCCCGACTGCCGGTCGATGGCGTATATTCTGTCCGGCGACGGGATCGCGCAGTTGTTAAGCGCGCTCTGGCCGGTCTGTTTATAGGAATAGGGCGTGTATTCCGTGGTGCATATATACGGGTTGAAGGTCTTGTTGCGAAAAATGGAAAGCGAGATTTTCACGCCTTTGACGTTTGCTTCACTTCCGATTTCAAACTGTTCGTTATACTGCCATTTGAGGTTGTGGTTGTAAATCGCTTTGGACGGGATCGTATAGTAGGCGTAGAAAGTGGAGCCGTCGGCCATCGTTCCCGGAGCGAAAGCCAGGTTGTTCGAATAGGATGGCTGCGGATAAAGAACTTCGAGCGAGGGTAGCTTGACGGCTTTGCCCCATCCGGCATAAACGTTGAGATCCCGGACTGCCCTGTCCGCCTTTTCCCAAAACGTGTACTTGGCGTTGACCCGCGGCGAGAAACTCCGAACCGTGCCGTATTCCGAATCTTTGATGACCGTAATGTCCGAACGCACGCCGGCCGTTATTTCCAGTTTCGACGGGTAATTGCCGGTCTGCCCGTCCGCTTTCCCGGCCGGCGTCGAAAGCGCGTTGCCGTTCGGTTTGTCGTTAAAAAGCAGCATCAGCTTGTCTTCGGCGTAGAGTGCGATATTGTTTACGGGCGATTTTTCGTCGTAGCGGTATTCGTGCCATGTCGGGGCATACTGCATGTCGTCGTAATAAAGACCTCTGCCCCTGTTGTCGTTGCGGTTCAGTTCCCCGCCAAGCAGCGTCCTGTTGGAGCCGAAGCCGAACGCGCGGCTGCGGTCGGCTTTCAGCTTTACCGTCCGGCTGACCGGTTTATTGTCGTGATAATACAACTGATACCAGTATCCCGGGGGGAGAAGGATGATGGGAGCGGCAGGGTTTTCGTCATATTTCGTCGCAATAAAATATCCCTCCTCCAGCGAATGGATTGCCGCCTGCGAGGACGAACTGCTTTTGTTTGTATTTGATTTTGACCGTTTGTCCGAATAATTGACGGAGCCGGACAGTTCGACATTGGTAATCCACGGTTTGTCAAGCAGCCATTTAAGCAGGATGTTTCCCCGGAAGCCGTTATCCTTTTTCTGTACGTATGTATCACGGAACGCGTCGGGGTCGGCTTTCGAGTCGTAGCCGCCGAGGTTGCCCGCAAAATCCGCTTCGATGGAGAGGGGCATTCCTTTTGACCGGTTCAGCGTGTGGAAATATTTCAGCGAAAGCGCGTTCCTGTCGTATGACGTGTAGGGTGAAGCCGGGTCGGAGACGGATTTCGTATGTTCAAAGGCTACGTTAAGCGTTCCGCTGTTTGCGCCGAGGCTGAA
>JAIRXI010000367.1 GCA_031268395.1 Tannerella sp.
TCTCGGAGGTTTTCCGAGAGCTCTCGGAGGTTTTCCGAGAGCTCTCGGCGTTTTTCCGGAAGTAACCGGAGGCCTCCGAGAGCTCTCGGAGTTTTTCCGAGAGCTCTCGGAGAAATAAAGGGAGCTCTCGGATTTGTCCGGAACCGTCCCGGACACCTCTCCCGACGGAACGGGATTTTAAGGGGACAAAACTATGGTTTGGAAAGAGGCGGATGCTTCCGCCCGGGAAGAAAGGCGCCCGGGATGCGGGGAAACACGTGCCTGTCCGTTGTTTCGCACCCCCTGACGGACATGTTGGGATAAATCGAAGCCTGTATCCCTGTCGCCGGTCTGGCCCACACCTGACCGGCCCTGGATCGCTGTCCGGTTTCCTGCCCTTTTATACCGCGCGCAGGAGCTGTCCAGTACGGTTGTTTCTTTTGAAAAAACAGGTTTTTATTTCGCCCGTCGGTACGTCCCTTTTGCCGGCAGATACGCAACGGCCCCGAAAGGAAGGTACTTTTGGCCGGCCGGTACTTCCTTTTTCGCAATCAATACCTGCTTTTCGGCGGCATAAAACAGGACTGTTTGATAAACGTTTAACGATAAACGGCTTATCCTTCATCGTTAAACGCAGCATGTTACCCCGTGGAAAGCATACGCAGCCGGAAAGACGTGAAAAAAACAGACCCGTGCACGGGTCACGACCGGTTTTTCTGCGGGAGCCGCCGGGAATCTGTCGCCGGAAAAAAAGCAGGAAACAGCCATGCGCTCTTCCGGCCTTCGGTCGCCGTTTGTCGCTTCGCCCGCGCGTCTGCCCCGTCCGCATCCTTGAGCCTTTGAAATATTATCCCTACATTTGCAGGATAATAGCAGTTATGGCAATGGACAGATTATTCAAAAGGACACCGGATCCGGCCGGACCGGCATTAAGCGGCGAAGACGCAAAGGGCTTTGCCCGGACCGGACCGTCCGTGCCGGGACATCCAGCACTGCGCAACTCAAATACACTCATTTCCAAATGCATCCGCCCATGAACAGCGACCGGAAAACAATCATTTATCAGATACTGCCCCGCCTGTTTGGCAACCGGAACCCCGCGTGCAGGAAAAACGGCACCCTGGCCGAGAACGGCACGGGCAAATTTGCGGACATCACCTTTCGCGCACTTTCTGAAATCCGGCAACTGGGCATAACGCATATCTGGTACACCGGCATCATCGAACATGCCACACAGACCGCTTACGCGGCATTCGGCATGGCCGGCGACCATGCCGCGGTCGTGAAAGGCATCGCCGGCTCGCCCTATGCCATCAGGGATTATTACGACGTCGATCCCGACCTGGCCGAAAACGTCTCCTCCCGCATGGCCGAATTTGAAGACCTGATCGAACGGACACACCGCACCGGCCTGAAAGTGATCATTGACTTTGTAGCCAATCACGTTGCCCGCCGCTATTACTCCGACGCCAAGCCGGTCACCGTCGGCAACCTGGGGCGGCAGGACGACACCTTCAGGCGCTTCGCCCCCAACAATAATTTCTACTACCTGCCAGGTCAGGCGCTGACGCTACATTCCAGCGCAGAAGACAGGGACTTCGGATACAGCGAATTTCCGGCCAGGGCCACCGGGAACGACTGTTTCAGTCTCTATCCGTCCGGCAGCGACTGGTACGACACCGTCAAGCTGAACTACGGAGTAGACTGTGCCGGCGATGGCAGCTGCCATTTCAACCCCGTCCCCGACACGTGGACAAAGATGCTGGACATTTTGCTTTTCTGGGCAGCCAGGGGCGTCGACGGTTTTCGCTGCGACATGGCCGGGATGGTGCCCGTTGAGTTCTGGCGCTGGGTCATACCCAGGGTCAGGGCGGTGCGCGACGTCTGCTTCATCGCCGAAATCTATGACCCCGAACAGTATCGCGACTATCTCGGCGGACATTTCGACTACCTTTACGACAAGGTCGGCTTCTACGACACCCTGCGCCGCGTGATCTGCGGAAAAACCGGCGCCGCAGACATCACGCGCTGCTGGCAACGCGTGGAAGATATTCGCGATCACATGCTCTATTTCCTGGAAAACCATGATGAGCAGCGCATCGCATCCGATTTTTTTGCCGGTTCGCCCGAAGCCGGATTCCCCGGCCTGATTGTCGCCGCCACCCTTCATGTAAATCCGCTCATGATCTACTCCGGCCAGGAACTGGGCGAACGGGGCATGGACGAAGAGGGCTACAGCGGACGCGACGGACGGACAACGATCTTCGACTACTGGAGTCTGGAGAGTATCCGGAACTGGACAAACGGCGGTCGGTTCGACGGGGCTTTACTGACTGGAGCGCAGCAAAGGCTGCGCCGGGCCTGCGTCCGGCTGCTGAATGACATCTGCCGCGAACCGGCGATCGTAAAGGGCGTTTTCTTTGATCTGATGTACGTCAATCGCGACAATCCGTACTTCAACGACCACCGCCAGTACGCCTTCCTGCGTAAACATGAGCAGGAAGTGATGCTGATTGCCGTCAATTTCGAGCCTGCGGAACGGACGGTCTGTGTTGTCATTCCGCCGGATGCCTTCCGGCTGCTGCACATTCCCGACAACCGGCCGGCCATGAGAACCGACCTGTTTACCGGCGAACAGAGCCTCAGTACGCTGACCTGGGCGTGTCCGTATGAGACCACCCTCCCGGGCTATTCGGGAAAACTGTTGAAATTCAGGTATGGAAACATCTTCCCGCCGGTGGAGGGGGAGTTACCGTAATGCGGACGGCAGGGTTTGTCGCCGCACAATGCGCAATACCGGTTTTTTGGACAGGAAGGAAGTGCAACCCGGGCCATTGAATCAACTTCGGAAAATACGGACCCGCCGCTGTGAGAATCCCTCTCCGGGACGGTTTGAAGAAGACATCATCGACCCGGCAGTTGCCCGTTACGCAGAAAGGCTGTATGCCCGCCCGGTATCGGAGAAAAAGACAGACCTGCCGGAATCAGGCGTTTGCAGGCGGGGTCTCAGCCGTGTTCGCGACCGGGAAACGACAGTCCTGAGCAGAACGTTACGCCGGCTTCGGCGTATTTTGTTCCAGAGCCGGGGCATTCGGTTTTGTTTCCGGACGACGGTTCCGCCTTTTATCCCGGGGAAAGTATGGAAAAGATCTGCGCGCATCTGCGTCATCTGCGTGCTTCAGGAAGGAAAGGGTGCACGGGAGCGCCGGCGGTCGCCCCGTACACCCGGCGTCTTCACTCGTCGTCGTGATCGTCGTCGTCGTCCTCGTGGTCATGATCGTGCTCTTCGCCCTCTTCATGACTCAGTTCCACCTGGATCGCCACATGCGATTCGTTGCCGGCCGCATCCGTGCAGTAGACCATCAGGTGATAGGCGCCCGGAGTTGCATTTTCCGGGATGCTGATTTCATGATGATGCACGGCTGCATTCTTTCCGGAGATGCTCCAGGACTTGTCAAACTCGAAGTCGACGGTTTCGGCCCGGGTATGACTGTGATCGTCAAAATTGGGATGGATGTTGACCTTGTAAGAGGCCAGCATCTCGTTGTCCAAAAACTCCGCCTCAAAATGCACGCCGGATTCGTCGCCGATATGCAGGATCTCGCCGTCGGCAGGTTCTTCCACGAGGATTTCCGGTTTGGTCGTGTCGCTGTCTTCCGTACAGGCGTTGCACACAACGGATAAAATGGCCGTCAGGCCAATGCTGAAAAATATAGTTCTTGCTTTCATTATAATTTGCTGTTAAATGGGATTTTAATTAATAACTGGAAGTTTCGTCCCGGTTCGGGGATTTCCACTTTCCGATAAAAACTCAGATGATTGTAATAAGATGTATTAAAGAGATTGCGAAGCGAAAACACGACCTCGAAGTTCATCCCTTTTATCGGGATGCCGGCCACGGCTCCCAAATGCAGGAGCGTGGTTCCGCGCGTAATGTCTTCGTTTCGGGCCACATGGTTCTGCGTTGCTATGCTGTGCAGTTCCATGTGAAACTGTAATGCTTTTGCCCGCCACTCCAGACGGTTGCGCATGGATGCCGGCGGCGAAAAGCTCAAGGGCGTATGCTCGTTCAGGTTATGGGTGTACACGTATTCACCCGCGAACCGGTATGCCAGGCGGTACGGAAGATCCATGCCGAACTCGACTTCTGCCCCGGCCAGCAGGACTTCCGCCCCGGTGTAACGGTAAATTTGCCCCGCGTGAGGCAATATCGACCATTCGCCCGTCGGTTTCAGGTAGATATAATGATCAAACCAGCTGACAAAGGGGCTTGCGGACAGCGAGACATGTTCCCGCTCGCGCGTATAGGACACGTCCAGTTGCCAGCCCCGTTCGGAAGCAAGTGACGCATCCCCCTGTTCGTGACGGAAAGCGCCATGATGCACGCCGTTGGATGCCAGTTCGTGAGCGCCCGGCAAACGGAAACTCCGTCCCAGATGGGCCTTCAGCGAATGTCCCCTTCCGGGTTCCCAGTCAAGGCCCAGCGAACCGGAAACGTCGCCGAAATGCCGGTTGACGCGAGTGCTCCGCCAGATGTACGTTTCGATCATCTCGCCGGCATACGCCCGTTCGCTGAGGTACGTTTCCAGATAGACATCCCGAAAGGCGGCGATATCCATTTTCCCGTAGTCGTAACGGATACCTCCGCTGAGAGAAACCCGGTCGTTCGGACGGAAGACGCTCAGCCACAGCACGCCGGTGGTGAAACGCTCATACGCGGGTTGCAGGAAGGAATAGCCTGCAATACGGTTGCGCTGGTACTGTATATCCCAGCCTGCCGTATGTTTCCAGCGCGCCGTGGCAAACAGGTCCGCCTTCAGAAATGACTGCACCGTAGCGAGCGAAAAGGCAAGTTCCTTGTCCGGGTCTTTCTGCGGGACGGGCTGGTTGCCGTAATGCGTGTGAAACAGACTCCATTCTTCCCTGCGGTTGTGCTGAAATCCCGCATCCCAGTAAAAGGCTGCCTGTTCCCGAAGATATTGCTGGCGGGAAGAGACTTTCAGGTGATTGGCCATGCTGTAGGGCAAATCCGCGTGGCGGCTGTTACCGTCGTCCTGCAGGCGTGACGCGTCGGGGATACCGTGGGCGCCGGGAAAGAATCCGGATTTCTGATAGACATCGCTGACCGTATAAGCAGCGTGATATCCTCCCTTTCGAAATTCGGAAAACAGCGCGACATCGCGTTCAAGGCCTGCCGTATTTTTCAACTTCCGGCCATGAACGGGCAACCGCTGAGTGAGATATACAATGGTATCGGCTGGTATCCGATAGTCGCCGAAATGCTGCTCGGAAAACCGCAGTCTGGTGTGCAGGGCCTTTTTCCGTATGCCCAGCATCGCCGAAGCGCCCAGCGTTCCGTTGACCGATTTGCCAAACAGAATGGCCTCTCCGTACACCTGGTCGACAGAAGGCGCAGGCCGTTGCGCGAGTTCGATCGCTCCGCCCATTGCATCGCTGCCGTAAAGCAGCGACGACGGGCCTTTGCGAACAATCACGCGCTCCACATTAAAAAGATCCATTTCGAGGGCATGGTCGGCTCCCCACTGCTGGCCTTCCTGTTTGATTCCATTTTCGATCACGGCAATCCTGTTGAATCCCATGCCCCGGATCATCGGTTTGGAAAAGCCCGCTCCGATGTCCATGGAATGAACGCCCGGCACAGAGGCCAGTGTTTGCACCAGATTCCCCGCAAAATGTTCGCGCAGGAAACGTTCGTCAAGCGGATGGACTTTCTGCGCGGAAGCGCGTTCGATACGCTGCCGGTAAGAACTGTTTACCACCACATCGCTTAATGTCACTGTCCGGATGGAGTCCGTTTCCTGTGCGTGCAGGGGATATGTAAATGCAATCATCATCATTGTCGGTATAAACCTGATACGCATACTGAATAATCCTGAATTGTATATAATATTATACGGGGCTACCTTTCAAATGGCTGTACCGGACGGCTCAAGTGCCTTTAGCCGGAAGAGCGCCGGATACGGGATTTGCCGCGCACCGTCCGATACAGCCGTTTGAAATATGCCTTTGCACGGAGTATTTTCGTGCATGAAAATAAAGGATGGAAGAATAGGCGGCAGGGTAGCGGGTGACAGGATGCGCGGAGGTTTTGCCCTTGCGGATGAAACTGCTGTATGCTAACTGTGGCCCTGCCGTCTACGGTTCTTCATGCACGGGGAGGCGCACGCAGACAGTAGCTGTAGGAAGCGGGAAGGGTGATTTTTTCCCGGTAAATAACGGGATCGGGAGGCGGCAGGCAGGCCGTGAAGTCAAGTTCGTCGGGTTCCATTTCGGTGAAAGGAGACAGGACAAACTGGCAGACCGGGCACGTCTCGCTATGGTGATGAACGGGTTTGCCGGCGGTTTCCATGTCATTCCCCCGGATGCTATAGCGGCCGAGGTGGATGATCCGGACAGCAGACGGTCCTGCCAGCATGAGCAGTAACAGTATGCCGATCCATCTTTTATGAAACCGCCACATTCCCATTTTACGCATTTAAACAGTTTGGGCAATAGCCGGAAACGGTACAGGAAACATTCAGCGCCCTGTATCCCGGCGGAAGAGAGGGGGGACTGACGGGTTCGTCGATACACAGAACCGTTTCACAGCCGACGCAGCGGAAATGCAGGTGACGGTCGCTGTGACTTCCGGCAGCGCAGTGATGGCACAGTGCATAATACGTCTTCCCGTTTTCGCCGGAAATTTTGTGTACCTTGCCGTCGTCGCAAAAGCCCTGCAAAATACGGTAGATCGTAGCCCGGTCCATCTTTTCCGGCAGTTTCCTTTCTATATCTTCGTGGCAGAGCGCAGAAAAAGAATCCGACAGGACGTCCATTACCCATTGTTTTGTTTTTGTATTCCGTTTTTGCTTATCCATAATCAATCGAACATTAATGCGACAAAGGTACAATAATAATTTGATAATGCAACCGTGTTGCATTATTTTTTGGAGGAACACTTATTCGCTGAAAATGGAAAACTTATAAAACTAATAAATTTCAACTCTTTGGCAGGAGCAGATTAAAAGGATCTCCCGAAAGTTGAATATTTTACAGGACGGCTGCGTTTTTCTTCAAAATACAGTATCTTTGTGCGCAAATCATGTAACATTTTATATGCGAATGCCGTCTAAGAGGGAAAAGTGTATGCAGGTAAAATGGGATTTACTTAAAAAGGAATTGAATATGCAAATCAAAACCATTCTTCGGGAACGGAAACTTCAGCTGTTTTTTCTGGGGTACATATTGCTGCTTGTACCGGCGCTTGGCCTGATTGCCCAGAACGTCCCTCCCGGCGCGATCATGGCGGGGGTTGCCGTGAGTTTTGGACTGCTGATTGTGATTTTCATGCTGTCGTCATTCATGAAAACCCGACACATCCGGGTCTTCTATTCCGTCCTGCTGGCGCTGGCGCTGATCCCCGGCGCCGTATTCATGGGATACCTGTTTTTTGCAAAGGTGATGCTTTCGGAAGGAAGCATCACGGTGCTGCTTGAAACGAATGTGGAAGAATCGAAAGAATTTATTTCCAGTCATCTGAGTCCCTGGGTGACGCTGGGCATCGCACTGTATATCCTGTGTCCGGTGGTAATGATTTTCAGGATGAAACACATCGCCTTCCACCGGGTGAAGGAACACAAACACCTCTTTGCCACCTCCGTTATGCTGCTCTTTCTGTTTCTGGCGATCGAACCGGTCGCACAGCGCATCTATTTCGTGGACTTTTACCGTGTCCTTGCCGACTACAAGGTGCGGAGCGTGCTTGAAGAAAAGGCCATCCGGCAGCGCCGGCAACAGCCGTTCGACGTGACCCTTGCCGGGTCCCGGGCGCCGCAGACGCTGCTGGTCGTGATCGGGGAATCGCTTTCGCGCAGTCACATGTCGCTCTACGGTTATGGCCGGGACACCAGTCCGCTCCTGACTGCCCGCCGGGCGAATCTGAAAGTCTACCGGGACGTGGTTTCGCCGCAGGTGCATACGATTCCGGTGATCCGCTCCGTCCTGAGTTTCGCCGACCGCGAACACCCGGAATACCTGACGCAGTGCCCCTCCCTGTTCGAACTCTTCAACCGCGCCGGATACGGGACATACCTGATCAGTAACCAGCCGTTCGACGACGTGAGTTCGAGTTACGAGCCGCTGCTGCGGCAGGCAGATCACATTGTAGACCTGTCGAAAGCCGGCCGGCCGGACGGAGTGATCCTGCATGCGCTGGAGCAGACGCTGGAGAAGGAAAACGGGCGGAAACTGATTGTCGTCCACCTGATGGGAAGTCATACCGCATACAAGTTCCGCTATCCGCCGTCGTTCAGCCGTTTCGACCGTGCCGTGCCGGACGGCCGCGAAGCTTCGCCGTTTCCCCTGAAAGCCTCCGGGCAGACGACGGTAGACCAGTATGACAATTCGGTACTGTACAACGACTGGCTGATGTCGTCGATCCTGGACTTGCTCGACAGGCTGCACGAGCCGTCGGCCATGATCTATTTTTCCGATCACGGCGAGGAAGTCTACGATTTCCGCGACTTTGCCGGTCATGCCGCCGAAAAGGCCTCCAGTTACATGTGCGAAGTGCCGTTTATCGTATGGATGTCGGACGGTTACATGAAAAAGCGGCCGGAACTGGTTTTTCAGGAAGAGCGTCCGTACTCCACCTGCGACCTGCTCTACAGCCTGTCCGACCTGGCAGGATTAAGCTACGAAGGATACGACGGCAGCCGCAGCCTTTTCTCTCCCCGCTTTGCCGTTCGCGAACGGTTTGTCGGCGCGCTGCCCTACGAAACGGTCGTCAGGAACACGCGGGAATACAGCCCGCATAACCGGATAATACCGTTTGTCGACCCGAAAACCTATGACAGAATTTCAACGCTGTTCAGAACCGGATTCTGGGATTATACCCTGACCGGCAAGTGATTTTCGGAATCCGGAGTCAATGACCCCTTTTGGGACCATGCATCCGCAGGATACGGGAAAACACTTACATGTTATTTATTGCGCAACCCTGACCACATCCTATTCCGTTTCTATGCGGACGGACAGCGTGTGACCCTCATTGTCGACGGCCGTCACGGTGTGCATGCCGGAAGAGAGCGGAACGGTGAGTTTATGAAAATCGCGTGTCAGGGAGCGATAAGCCCCGTCCACGTGCCAGAATACGGTAGCGTCGCTGTGGCTGTGCGCCAGTTCGAAAGTGATTTCGCCGCGCCTCCCGTCCAGTTGCCTGGGCAGCGACACGCGCGTGTGTCCCTGCGGATAGATGAACTGCATGGGCATTTCCGAATCGCCGCTACAGCCCGCCCGGAAAGGCGGCAGCGACCTGTAGCCCGGATGACGGGGCTTGTAGAACCATTCCCAGGCCGGCGGCAGGACAAACCAGTTTTTTTGAATCGTCGCCTCGCTTGCGGCACAGTGTGCGTAGACGCGGTAACGCCCGTCGGCGCTCAGGTGGACGGAGCGGTGATACGGGCAGGCGACTGTTTTCAGGCCGGCGGGACAGAGCAGCGCCGTCTCCGTGTCGTCGCAGTGGCGTCCCTTCAGGTGTCCGGAAAGGCGGCAGACCTCCGCTTCGACAAATTCGCCGGACGGCCGTTCGAACCAGGGCGAGGCGGGAAGGAGGTTGAACAGGTCGAACATCACCGGCCCCGCCGTCCGTGCGCCAACCAGTCCCGCCTTCCCCTCACCCGACGCGTTGCCCGCCCATACGCCCACCGTATAGCGCGGGGTGACGCCCACCGCCCAGGCGTCGCGGAAACCGAAGCTCGTCCCCGTCTTCCACGCGACAGACTGCATGGAGGGAATCGCCCGCCAGTCGATTTCTTCCGGACGGTTCACCTCCCTGAGCGCCTCGAACGTCTGCCACACGGCGCCCGCCCGGAAGACCGGCTGCAGCCGGCCACCAGCCGCCTCGCCGCCGGCCAGCAGGCTGCACGGCCGCCGTTCCAGCCCGTTCAGGCAACGCGCCATGTCCGTATAAACGGAAGCGATGTCCCGGAGCGTACCCTCGGCGCCGCCCAGGATCAGCGACAGGCCGTAGTGCGAAGACGGCCTGGAGAGGGTAGTGATGCCGGCTTTTTTCAGGAAATCGTAAAACTTCGGTACGCTGTACTGTCGCAGCAGCGACACGGAAGGCACGTTCAGCGAACGGGCGACGGCCTGCGACGCCGGTACGGCGCCGTCGAAGCGGAGGTTGAAATTCTGCGGCGCAAAGCCGTTGATGTTCATCGGGATGTCCGGCAGGAGCGTATGCGGCAGGATTTCCCCCTCCTGCAGGGCGGCGCAGTAGAGGAACGGTTTCAGGATGCTGCCCGTGCTGCGCGGCGAGCGGATGATATCGACCTGGCCGGCGGAAGCAGGCGCGTAAAAATTCACATTCCCGCAGTAGGCCAGCGTCTGGCCGGTGGCTACGTCGATCACGATGGCCGCCAGGTTCCGGATGTCGCTTCGGCCAAACTCCACATGCCAGCGTTCCAGCACGGCCTCCACCTGCAACTGGAGATTTTTGTCGATGGACGTCGCCGTCAGCCTGCCCGGTCGCTTCCGGTGGAAGTAGCTCACCAGATGCGGAGCCGTCTGCGGCAGGGGACGCGGCTCGGAAGGCAGCGCCTCGCCCAGCGCCAGTTCGCAGTCGGTTGCGTCGATGACGCCCCGCCGGTGGAGCAGGCGAAGCAGGCGATTGCGCTTTTCCAGGAGCGTCTGCCTGTTTTTTGCAGGGTGAACGGCGGCCGGCGCGTTGGGCAGAACGGCCAGGGTGGCGGCTTCTGCCCACGACAGCCGTTCCGGAGGATGTCCGAAGTAACGCCATGCGGCCGCGTCGATCCCCGCCACATTGCCCCCAAAGGGCGCGTGGGAAGCATACATGGAGAGGATTTGATGTTTTGAATACCGAAATTCCAGCCGGGTGGCCAGGATCATTTCAATCAGTTTTTCCCCGGCCGTGCGTTTCTTCCGGCGTGCCAGGCGGACGGTCTGCATGGTGATCGTGCTGCCGCCGCTCACCACGCGCCCGGCACGCACGTTCTGCACGGCCGCCCGTACGATCGACCAGGGATTGACGCCAGGGTGACGGAGGAAACCGCGGTCTTCAAAGGCGATCAGGCAGGCGGCGAACTTTTCGGCGACCGTGTCGGTGGCCGGGAAACGCCACTGCCCGTCGGCGGCAATCCGGGCGCCCAGGAGTTCGCCGTTGCGGTCGGTCACCACCGTTGCGCAGGGCACGTCGAACATCCGGCCGGGAAGACAGCAGACATAAGCCGCCAGCAGCGCCCCTGCCACAAGGAGACCGGCCTTCTTCCTCCCGGAGAGGCTTCGGAAAGAGAGACGGGAGAAGAGAGAAGGGAGGGTGAAAGGGAGGGCCTGTGGGGACGGGCCGGCCGGCCGGCGCGCGCTCCGTTTCCGCAGTCCGGGGATCAGGACGGGCCGCATTTCAGGCGCCATTTTCCATTCATCCTCATATTCCCTCTCCGAACGAGAACAGATCGGTCGAAGTGCCTCCCGCCGAGGCGCGCCGCTGGACGATGCGCGAGTGGGGCGGCACGCTGCCGGTGAGCCAGACATTTCCGCCGATGACGGAATTGTGGCCGATCGTGATGCGTCCCAGCACGGTCGAGTTGGAATAGACGATGACGTTGTCTTCCAGGATGGGATGGCGGGGCACGTTCAGCGGGAGGCCGCGCTCGTCGAGCACAAAATTCCGGGCGCCCAGCGTCACGCCCTGATACAAGTGCACGTGGTTGCCGATAATGCAGGTTTCGCCGATGACTACGCCCGTGCCGTGGTCGATGCTGAAATATTCGCCGATCCGTGCGCCGGGATGGATGTCAATGCCGATGGCCGAATGAGCCAGTTCGGTAATGATACGCGGGAGTACGGGAACATCGAGCAGCAGCAGTTCGTGGGCTATACGGTAGTGAATCATCGCCTGGATGCTGGGATAACAGATGATGACTTCGCCGAAACTGTCGGTTGCAGGGTCGTTGTTGAACATCGCCTTCACGTCCGTATATAGCAGACGGCGGACTTCGGGGAGGCGTTCGATGAAGGCCAGCGCCAGTTCCGGCGCGTCGTTGTCGGTTTTTGCCGCGTCCGCTTCGGCAAAGAAATAGAGGCCGTTGGCAATCTGCTCCTTCAGCAGGACGTTCAGATGATCCAGGAGCGTCCCCATGCAGCATCGCTGGTTGAGGGGATGCATGGTTGACGCGCTGAAGAAACCGGGAAAAACAATCTCCTTCACCAGATCGACGATCCGTTTCAGTTGCTCCGGACCGGGCAGCGGGCGCCCACTTTTCTGCGGAAAATACGTCGCCCCGTCCAGCGCATCCTGCATGAAACGTTCCACTGTTTTTAATCTGGAAATGGAATCCGTTGAATGATTCATAAATTTATAGATAACGCATAATTGAGGACAAATATAAGGAGGAATCGGCTAACTATTAAGTTGAGGCGTCAGGAAAATTAATTAACCCTGCGAAAATGCTTATTTTTACGGGCGAAAAGAAGGAAAAGGTCCAATGACTTCAACGCGCAGTATCTTTGCTCAAGTGGAGGCGTCCAAAGAGTGGAGCGTTTTGCCTGAGTGGATGTGTCCTCTTTTTCTCAACAGGGTTGCCGTTTCGGTAAAGGGGCTGTCTCAAAAGCCGAATTCCGTCGTCATTGCGAGATCCCAACCCGTCCTTGCGAGGGACGAAGCAGGAAGCAATCGCCGATACACGCAGGGATTGCTTCGTTCCTCGCAAGGACGGGTTGGGATCTCGCAATGACGAAAAACAGAACAATTGATTATACGCATATTAACCGACCGTTTTTTTCGTCTTTTTCCCTTTTTCCCCCGACGAAGCTGGGGTGGGATCTCGTTTATGGCTGGCTCCGGCGCAGACAGATCCAACCCTTTTCATTTCCCTTTTTCCGCGCCGAAAAGACCCGGATACTGTTTCAGGATGATTTGGCGGTATTCGTCCGGCAGTTTGTCGGGCGAGACGGGTTTGTCCTGGGGGCGTGTCCGTTTCTGGTTGATTTCGCCCATCAGACTCCACTGGCGCGTCATTCCCTGCGGCTCGCGCGCCGGGACGTCATAGCGCGTAAAGTCGATCACCTCTTCCGGCCGTTCGACTTGCCAGTTCTTTATCAGCGCCAGCCGGAAGTTTTTGTTCATGAACCAGCGGATTTGCTTGTCGACGTC